>DATKLH010000425.1:0-5808 GCA_035542515.1 Casimicrobiaceae bacterium | reverse complement strand
CACGTCGGCGAGCTCGGGGTTCTCGCGCAGCTTCCCTTGCACCATGGGCGCCCACTGCTCGAGCTCCTTGGCGTCGGCGTCCTCGAGCGTGAACTGGTACTGCGTGCGCGACACCCGTGTTTCGATGGTGAGGTCCTGCACCGGCTGAAGGTAGACCGCGATGCCTTCGACATCCGCGAGGCGACGATGCAGCCGCTCCATCACCGTCTGGGCGTCGGGACGCTGGCTCTTCTCCTTCAAGTTGATCAGCATGCGCCCGCTGTTGAGCGTGACGTTGGTGCCCTCGACGCCGATGAACGACGACAGGCTGTCCACCGCGGGATCCTGCAGGATCGCCTCGGCGACACGTTGCTGCCGCTGTGCCATCGCCGCGAACGACACGCTTTGCGGTGCATCGGTGATCGCCTGCAGGATGCCCGTGTCCTGCACCGGAAAGAACCCTTTCGGTATCAGGATGTAGAGCAGCACCGTGAGTGCGAGCGTGACGATCGCCACGATCAGCGTGGCCCCCTGCCGATCCAGCACCCAGTCGAGCGCGCGGCCGTAACGCGCGATCACCCAGTCGAACGCCTTGCCGCTGGCACGCTCGAAGCGGTTCTGGCGATCCGGCTCGACGTGGCGCAGCAGCTTCGCGCACATCATCGGCGTGAGCGTCAGCGACACGACCATCGAGATCACGATCGACACGGCGAGCGTGATCGCGAACTCGCGGAACAGGCGTCCCACCACTTCGCCCATGAACAGCAGCGGGATGAGCACCGCGATCAGCGACACGGTCAGCGAAATGATCGTGAAGCCGATCTGCTGCGAGCCCTTGAGCGCGGCTGCGAGCGGTCGCTCGCCCTGCTCGATGTAGCGCGCGATATTCTCGATCATCACGATCGCGTCGTCGACCACGAAGCCGGTCGCGATGGTGAGCGCCATGAGCGTGAGGTTGTTGATCGAAAAGCCGGCGAGGTACATCACCGCGAACGTTCCGACCAGCGACAGCGGGACCGCGACGCTCGGGATGATGGTGGCGCGCACGTTGCGCAGGAACACGAAGATCACCGCGACGACCAGCCCGACGGCGAACATCAGCTCGATCTCGACGTCGCGCACCGATGCGCGGATGGTGGTGGTGCGATCGGTCAGCACGCGCACGTCCACTGCGCCGGGCAGCGACGCCTGCAGCGTGGGCAGCAGCGCCTTGATGCTGTCGACGACGGCGATCACGTTGGCGCCCGGCTGGCGCTGCACGTTCATGATGATCGCCGGCGCGTTGTTCGCCCACGCGCCGAGGTAGATGTTCTCTGCGCCGTCGATCACATCGGCGACATCGCTCATGCGTATAGGACCGCCGTTGCGATACGCGATGATCAGGTTGCGATATTCGTCGGCCGAGCGCAGTTGATCGTTGGCGTCGATGGTCGAGGCGCGCGTGGGCCCGTCGAAGCTCCCCTTCGCCTGGTTCACGTTGGCGTTGGCGATGGCGATCCGCACATCGTCGAGCGACAAGCCGTACGAGGCGAGCGCGCGCGGATTGGCCTGCACCCGCACGGCAGGTCGCTGACCGCCCTGCAACGATACGAGCCCCACGCCAGGCAGTTGCGAGATCTTCTGCGCAAGGCGCGTGTCGATCAGGTCCTCGACCTTGGGCAGCGGCAACGTCGGCGACGTGATCGCGAGCGCGATGATCGGCGCGTCGGCCGGATTCACCTTGCTGTAGATCGGGGGCTGCGGCAGATCGCTCGGCAGGAGATTGCTCGAGGCGTTGATGGCCGCCTGCACTTCCTGCTCTGCGACGTCCAGCGACAGGTCGAGCGAGAACTGCAGCGTGATCACCGACGCGCCACCGGAGCTCGTCGACGACATCTGGCTGAGGCCGGGCATCTGCCCAAACTGGCGCTCGAGCGGCGCGGTGATCGACGAGGTCACCACGTCGGGACTCGCGCCCGGATACAGCGTCACCACTTGAATTGTCGGGTAGTCGATCTCGGGCAGCGCCGAGATCGGGAGCACGCGATACGCGACGATGCCGGCGAGCAGCACCGCGACCATCAGGAGCGATGTCGCAACGGGCCGAAGGATGAAGGGGCGTGACGGATTCATCGCTCGATCAGCGCTCGCCTGGAGGCATCACCCGTTGGGCGATCCCTGGACGCGCGCCGGCGTCTGCGGCGAACCTGGCCCCGGCCCGTTGGTTGCTGGTGAGTTTCCGGCTGGCGCGGCGCCCGTGGGCGCCGCCGGCACCGCCGATCCCGGGCCGCCGGAGACACCACCCGCGGCAGCGCCGCCCGATTTGTCGGCACGATTACGCCGGCCTGCTCCGCCGGGTCCACCCGCGCCCTGACGCGCTCTGCCCGGTCCGGCGCCGGCAGCCGGCGCGCCGGGTGTGACCGGTTCGATCTTCGCGCCGTCGCGCAGCTTGTCGGTGCCGTCGGTCACGACGCGCTCGCCCGGCGCGATGCCCTCGTCGATCACCGTGATCTCACCCTGCGCCGGTCCCACCTTGACCGGACGCACGCTCACGGTGTCATCGTCGTTCACGCGATACACGAAGGTGCCCTGGTTGCCGCGCTGCACGGCCGCGGTGGGCACGACGGTAGCGTTGCGCAGCACATCGACCAGCATGCGCACGTTCACGAACTGATTGGGGAACAACGCGCCGTTCGCATTGGCGAACTCGGCCTTGAGCTTGATCGTTCCGGTGGTGGGATCGATCTGGTTGTCGACCGTGAGGAGCTTGCCGGTCTCGATCTTGGTCTTGCCGTCGCGATCGTATGCATCGACTGGAATCGGCTCGCCGGCCCTGCTGCGCTTGAGCACGGCAGCGAGGCGATCCTCGGGGATGCTGTACACGACTGCGATCGGCTGGATCTGCGTGATCACCACGATGCCGTTGGTATCGGTTTGCCGCACCATGTTTCCGGCATCGACCTGCCGCAGGCCAAGACGTCCGCCTGCCGGTGCCGTGATCCTGGTGTAGGAGAGTTGCAATTTCGCGTTTTCCACCGCGCCACGATCGGCCTCGACCGTACCTTCGAGCTGGCGCACCAAGGCCGCTTGCGTGTCGACCTGCTGTTGCGCGATCGAATCCTGCTTGAACAGCGTCTGGTAGCGCTCGAGATCGATGCGTGCGTTGGCGAGCTGCGCCTGGTCGCGTGCCTGCTGACCGTTCGCCTGCGTCAGTTGCACTTCGAACGGACGCGGATCGATCTCGGCCAGCAGATCGCCCGCCTTCACGATATGGCCTTCCTGGAACAGCACGCGCGCAAGCTGGCCGTCCACGCGCGGGCGCACGGTGACGGTACTCCGCGCCGTCACATTGCCGATCGCGTTCTGGTAGACCGGAAAATCCTGGCTGCGCGCCGGAACCACGGTGACCGGCATGACCGTGCGCGTATCGCCACCACGGCGACCGCCTCCGAATCCGCCGCCGGGCGCACCGCGGTTCGCGGCTTCGCCTTTGCCGTTGGCGGCACCGCCCTGGCCCGCCACCGTGGGCGCGGCCACACCCTCGCCTTCATGCGCCCTGTAGTACCAGGCGCCCACGACCAGCAGCACGACGAACACGCCCAGCACCCACCAGCGGCCGGTACGACGGGGCCTGGCAGGTGAAGGCGGAGGATCGTCCGGAACGATAGGGGGCGTGGTCTCGGCGGGCATCTGTTCTTGTCGGCGCGCGGGCCGCTTTTGTGTCGAGGCGCCGCAATCGATCTGATTGCGCGCAGCCGAAGTTTGTTCTGCCGCCCGCGCGGCGGGCAGCTCGCCGGTGCGGTAAATTTGCAAGCAAACGTTACGCCCGGACGGGGTCGCGCAAGGGGGTTACCATTGAGTTGCCGCATTGCCGCCGGGTGGAGCAGCATAGCGCCGAACCGGATCTCGGTCGCCGGCGAGGCATTTGTCCGCTCGTGCGCAGCCCGCGACCGTCTGTAAGCCGGCTTTACCGCGGCGGGTAAGCGGGGGTTAGCGTGATACCGGACCGGTAAAATCGCCTCTCCAGTGTGGTGATTCAGGAGTTCGTTGAAACGTTGCCGCACCCATGCTTCACCGCTGACGCAAACGCGCCACGATTTGCCCAACGCGCTTGTGACTTACCACTAGCATGCTCCAACCTGCACACGTCGGTCACCTTGCCCTGCTGCGCGCGCTGATCCGCGATGGCGCCGCGGAGGGAAGCTTCGACCGCGAGCTCGCAAGCGATAGCAGCGAAGCGCACGATTTCTTCGAAAAGCTCAAGCGCGCGCTCGTAACCGGATATTTCGTCGAGCACGATACGCGGACCGGGAAGATCGATACGGTCGCCGTGCCCGGTTACGTCTTCTGGCCCGACGACCGCCATAGCGGCATGCCGCCGGTGGGGTTCGGTTTGTTCCGCGCGCTCGACCACGGTTACGAGCTGTGGCTCGCGGGCCTCGAATTCGCCAAGCGCGGCGGCGGTCACGGTCGTCCGCTGCTGAGCGCGCTGCTCGCAACACCGCCGGGACAGAAGACCTATGTGGTGCGTGTGCAGCGCGCGTCACGCTACATGCCGCAGGTGTCGCATCTGCTCGAGTCGCTCGGTTTCGAGTCGGTCGGCGATACCGCGCGACTGCGCTGGTTCGTGCGCAAGGATGCGCCGCCCGCGCTTGCCTCGCGCATCCGGGCCGGTGTCAATGCGAGGCGGGTATTGAATTGAGCGGGTGAAGACTTTCGCGCGCCGGGAACGTCCCGGGTTCGTTATGACGCCGACGTGATGCAGGCGTCGAACGAGAAGCGCATGCGCCGCCGGCGCGCGAAACTCTTGCCTGCTTACGCCACCGCCCGCGCCGGCTTCACGAACGTCGCCACCTGCGCGTGCTCCACCGGATGCCCGGCCTCCACCCATGCGTCGATGCCGCCGATCAGCGGACGCACTTGCTTGTAGCCGCGCTTGATCAGGATTTGCGCGGCCCGCTTGGCTGAAGCCTCGTTGGGGCACGCGCAATACACGACGATCTCGCGATCGCGTGGAAAATCCTCGAGTCGCGCGATCGCGTCGAGGTCGAGCAGCACGGCGCCGCGGATGTGCGGGCGACTGCGTTGCGCGAGCTGCGAACCGATGTCGATGATGAACGGCGCCGGCTCTTCGTCGATGCGCGCACGCAGCTCGTCGATGCTCATGCGCGCCGACTCGACATACCGCGACAAGCGCCAGCGCTGCCAAGCCTTGAAGCCGATGTACGCGCCGACCACCGAGGCGATGAACAATGCCGCGGTGCCCACGTGGCCCGACATCCAGCCGAGGATCAGGTCGATCTGTCGCGTGAACAGGTAACCGACGGTCATCGCCGCACCCACCCACAACGACGCGCTCGCGAACGACGCGGCCAGGAACGATCCGGCCGGCATGCGCAGCGCGCCGGCGATCGGAGGCGCAACGGTGGAAAACCCCGGCACGAACTTCGACAGCACCACCGAGTAGAAGCCCCAGCGCTCGAAGATGCCTTCGGTCTGGCGCACGCAGGTGTCGGGAGAAAGCGAGACGCGGCAGAGGAAGCGCAGCACCGGATACCCGAAGCGGCGACCTGCGGCGAACCACAGCATGTCGGCCGCGAGCGATGCCGCGACCGAGATCGCGAACGCTCCGGCGCCGTTCATGCGACCGGTGGCGGCGAGTGCCCCCGCCACCATCATGGTCGGGACCGATGGGATCGGGAGCCCCAGTTGCTGGAGCAGGACGTTCAGTCCGACGATCCAAACGCCGTACTGGCTCAACTGTTGAAGGGCGGCATCCATGTGGGGGGGGCGCAGTGGGGGACGAGCAGCATGCAAAGAGGGATCGCGCCGGTGTCGCGCGAAGGGATG
>DATKLH010000424.1:0-4830 GCA_035542515.1 Casimicrobiaceae bacterium | reverse complement strand
CACGCGCCGGACGCGCGGGCCCCAAGCGGCGCCTCGACTATCGACCGCCCGATTTCCGTGTCGAGCACCTCGCGCTCGAGTTCGATCTCGATCCCGACGCGACGATCATCACCGCGACCTACGCGTTCCGCCGCAATCCCGGGTCCGATCGGCTCGCGCCGCTGGTGCTCGACGGCGAGCAGCAGGACGATGTGCGCGTGTGGCTCGACGAGCGACCGCTGTCGGCATCGCGCCTGGTGCGCACTCCCGAGACGCTCACCGTGCGCGATGCTCCCTCGCACGGGACGTTGCGCGTTCGCTCGCGCATCGCGCCGTCGCGCAACGCCGCGCTCGAAGGCCTGTATGTGTCATCGGGCGTGTTCTGCACGCAGTGCGAGCCGGAGGGATTCCGGCGCATCACCTACTTTCCCGACCGCCCCGATGTCCTTTCGCGCTACACGGTGACCATCCGCGCCGATCGCGCGCGCTATCCGGTGTTGCTGTCCAACGGCAACCTGCTCCAGGAGGGTCATCTGCCCCACGGTCGCCACTTCGCGACCTGGCACGATCCCTATCCGAAGCCGACGTACCTCTTTGCGCTGGTCGCGGGCGACCTCGCAGCGCTCGAGGATCATTTCGTCACGCACTCGGGCCGCGAGGTTGCGCTGCGCATCTACTCGACGCCGGGCAACCTCGCGCGCTGCCGGCACGCCATGCAATCGCTCAAGCGCGCCATGGCGTGGGACGAGCGACGGTTCGGTCGCGAGTACGACCTCGACACCTTCATGATCTTCTGCGCCGACGATTTCAACATGGGCGCGATGGAGAACAAGGGCCTCAACATCTTCAACAGCCGGCTGGTGCTCGCCGATCCGGACGTTGCGACCGACAGCGATTACGCGTCGATCGAGAGCGTCATCGGCCACGAGTACTTCCACAACTGGACGGGCAACCGCGTCACCTGCCGCGACTGGTTCCAGCTCTCGCTCAAGGAAGGTCTCACGGTATTCCGCGACCAGCAGTTCTCCGGCGACATGGGCTCAAAGGCGGTCGAGCGCATCGGCGCTGTCGAATATCTGCGCCGCGAGCAGTTCGCCGAGGACGCGGGACCGATGGCGCATCCGGTTCGTCCCGACGAATATCTCGAGATCAACAACTTCTACACCTCCACCGTCTACGAGAAGGGCGCCGAGCTGATTCGCATGCAGCACACGCTCCTGGGCGCGGAACGGTTCCGATCCGGGATGGATCTCTACTTCGCACGGCACGACGGCGAAGCGGTCACCTGCGACCATTTCGTGCAGGCGATGCAGGATGCCACCGGCATCGACTTGACGCAGTTTCGGCGCTGGTACGCGCAGGCCGGCACGCCGAAGGTCGGCGCACGCGGGCACTACGACGCGCGTGCTCGCACCTATACGCTCCACCTGACTCAGCGCACCGATCCCACGCCCGGCCAGCCCGCGAAGCACCCGTTCCACATCCCGATCGCGGTGGGGCTGCTCGATCCTGCCGGCCGCGAGCTGCCGCTGCGACTCGTCGACGAAGCGGCGCATGGCCCGACCACGCGCGTGCTCGATCTGCGCGAGTCGGAGCAGAAGTTCGTCTTCGCCGGAATCGATGCGTTGCCCGTGCCATCGCTGCTGCGCGGGTTTTCGGCGCCGGTCAAGCTCGAATACGAGTACAGCGACGAGGAGCTTGCGTTTCTCGCCGTGCACGACCCCGATGCGGTCAATCGCTGGGATGCCGCGCAACGCTGCTACACGCGGGAAATCCTGCGTCTCGCCGCTGCCGCACGCGCCGACAGGCCGCTTGCATTGTCGACCATGCTGAAGCGGCTCGTGGCGCGTTTGCTCGCCGACGAGCGCAGCGATCCTGCGTTGCTCGCGCTGGCGCTAACGCTTCCCGATCCTGCCTACGTGGCGGCCCTCGAGGCGACGGTCGACGTCGACGCGACGATGCGCGCATGGGAGTTCGTCCAGCACGAGCTTGCGCGCGTGCATCGTGGCGCGTTCGAAGGGACGCGCACGCGCGTGCGCGTCACCGAGCGCTACGAGGCGACGCAGGCGCAGATCGGTCGTCGTTCGCTCGCGAACGTGTGCCTGCGTTATGTGGGCACCCTCGATGACGCGGATGCGCACGCGCTCGCGACGGCGCAATACGATCGCGCCGACAACATGACCGACGCGATCTCGGCGCTGGCGGCACTCAAGGACAGCGCATCGGGCGCGCGCGAAGCGCTCTATGCGCGATTCGAATCGCGCTGGCGCGACGAGCCGCTCGTGCTCGACAAGTGGTTCACGTTGCAGGCACGCAGCCACGCGGAGCCCGCGCTCGGCACCGTGCGCGATCTGCTGGCGCATCCGCGCTTCAACGCGCGCAATCCCAATCGCGTGCGCTCGCTGGTCGGAGCGTTCACGCTCGCGAATTTCCCGCGCTTCCACGCGGCGGGCGGCGCGGGATACGACTTCGCCGTAGAACAGGTCCTCGCGCTCGACGCGACCAATCCGCAGCTCGCCTCGACCATCGGCGGTGCGTTCAATCTCTGGAAGCGCTTTCCCGAGCCGCGGCGCAGCCTGATGCAGCGCGCACTGTTGCGCATCGCCGCCACGCCGGGGCTGTCGCCGGACGTGAATGAGATCGTGACAAGAACCCTGGAGGAGTGAACGGCCAAGAGTTTCGTGCGACCCGCTCTATGCGTTCGGGAGACTCCTTGTCGTTCGGGTCGCGAAACTTTTGCGCGTGCGCCTACCAATAGGTCTCCAGGGTAATGTGCCCCGGATCCCGGCGTCGATGTCGCTTCATGCCGCGCTGCGCCAGCACCTGCTGAACGTCGTCGATCATCGCAGGATTGCCGCATAGCATCGCCTGTGCGTTGTCGGCGGTGAGCGGAACCCCCGCCCGCGCTTCGAGTCGCCCATCGGCAATCGCCGCCGGAATGCGTCCCTGCAATGACTGCGGCGCGGGCTCGCGCGTCACCAGCGTGACGTAGCCGAACGCGCCCGCATGTTCGTGGCGCAACTGCGCGATCGCGTCGCGGTAGGTGAGCTCGTTGGCGTAGCGCGCGCCATGCACGAGGACCACGCGCTCGAAGCGCTTCCACGGTTCGTCGGTGCGCAGCATCGAAAGGAAAGGCCCGAGCCCGGTGCCGGTCGCGATCATCCACAGCGTCTCGGCCGAAGGCACCTCGCCGATGGTGAAAAAGCCGTTGGCCCGCGGCGCGAGCCAGATCGGATCGCCGATCTCCAGTTGCGCGAGGCGCACCGACAGCGGGCCACCAGGCACGACCACGAAGTAGAACTCGTGCGGCTGGGCGTGCGGCGGGTTCACGAACGAATACGGCCGTCCCAGCATCGGCTCCTTCGACCCGGGCGGCGCGGGAAGCGCGAGGCGCGCGAACTGGCCGGCCGTGAACGTCACCTCGGGCGCGCCGACCTGCAACGAGAGCAGCGTGTCGGTCCATCGCCGACGACCGGCCACACGACCTTCCACCCAGGCTGCCATCGGGGCTTTGAAGCACTCTTCCGATAAAATCAGGATTATGCCTACGTGGACCGCAGGCCCGTTTCCAATCGGACAACGCGTCTACCTGCGACCACCGCGCCGCACCGACGCCGAACGCTTCATCGCCGCCGCGAGCGCGAGCGCTCGACTGCACGCCGCGTGGGTCAGGGCCCCGCGCACCTCGCGCGGATTCGGGGCGCTGGTGGACCGGTATGCACAGCGCTGCGTGAGCCCGAAGCACGCCGGCTTCCTGGTGCTACGCAAGTCCGACGACGCCCTGGTGGGCGTCTACAATTTCTCGGAGATCGTGCGCGGCGGATTCCAGAGCGCGTACCTGGGCTACTACGCATTCGCTCCGCACGCCGGCAACGGCCTGATGTCGGAGGGACTCGCGCTCGCGCTCGACGCCGCCTTCGGCGTACTGAAGCTTCATCGCGTCGAGGTCAACATCCAGCCGACCAACGAACGCTCGCTCGCGCTCGTGCAGCGGCTGGGCTTCGCGCGCGAGGGCTTTTCCCGTCGCTACGTGAAAGTTGGCGGGCGCTGGCGCGACCACGTGCGCTACGCGATGCTTGCGGAGGACTGGCGCGTTCATCGTGGGCCGTTCTACCGTCAACTACGGGCAGCGCGCCGATGACCCGTGTGCGCGGACAGGCATCGCTCGCCATCGCGTTGTCGCTGACCGGGTGCGCCGCACCGACGCTATTGCAGCCCGGAACGCCCGCCGCGGTGACTCAACAGAAGCTCGGCCCGTTAGATACGCTCGAGCAGTGTGCTCGCCTGGAAGTCGGCGACCGCCTCGACTATCGCTTCGAAAGCTCGGCTCCGGTGGCGTTCGACATCCATTACCGCGAGGGCAATGCACTGGTGACGCCCATCTCCAATGACCCGACCACGGGCGAATCGAACATCTTCCCGGCGCTCGTCGCCGGCGACTATTGCATGAGCTGGCAGGCGCGTCACGGCGAAGCGCAGCTGTCGTATCGCGCGCAGGTGCGCCCTCCGCTCAAGTGAAGCACACGCTGCTCTTCGATCTCGACGGAACGCTCAGCGACAATCGTCCGGGCATCTGCGCCTCGATCCGGCATGCGTGCGTGCGCCTCGGGCGCGAGTCGCCCGACGATGCGGTGCTGCATGGCTGCGTGGGACCGCCGTTACGCGAAACCTTCGCGCGCCTGCTCGGAGCCGACCACGCGATGGTGGAACGGGCGATCGAGCACTACCGCGAGCGCTTCGCGACCCTCGGCTGGTCGGAGAACGAGGTCTATCCCGGAATAGCGGACATGCTCGCGCGCTTGCGCGAAGCCGAGCATGCGCTCTACGTCTGCACTTCGAAGCCTCGGCTTT
>DATKLH010000423.1:0-11497 GCA_035542515.1 Casimicrobiaceae bacterium | reverse complement strand
CTACTCCCTCTCCCCGCACCGCGGGGAGAGGGTTGGGGTGAGGGGGCGAATCTGCTGCGCATCGGCGCCTCCGTCACGCGGCGTCGGCAACCACGATGTAGCGCAACGGACCTCCGGGCCTTACCGCGTCGAACGGATAGCAGGTGACCAGCGTAAGGCGCGAGCGTTCGCTGTCGCGCGGGATGCGGATGTCGCGAGCGTCCGCGATCTGCATGGCGCGGACGCGGTAATGGCGTCGCGTGCCGTCGGCGGTCTCCACGATCAGCGTATCGCCGCGCTCGAGCTCGCGCAGGAAGGCGAAGTGCGTGTCGCGATGCGCGGAGAGCACGCTGTTGCCGGCGCTGCCGGGCAACGCCGAGTCGTCGAGGTGGCCGGGTCCCCAGGCGAGCGTGCGGCCGCTCGCCCCTGCGAGCACCACCATCGCGACATGTTGCGTCGGTGCGATGAGGCGACCCACCGGATAGGTGTCGGCCCACGGCCATGGCTTCACCGGTGCGCCGGTCAGACGGGTCTGCTGCCAGGCGCGCTCGAGCAGCCATTGACCGACCGCGGCCTTGGCGTGGATGTAAGCCGCGCCGCCGATGCCCCACGTGCCGACGGCAGATAGCACGACGACGATCAACCTCACATAGCGTGGGCGCAAGGAACGTGGCGCACCGCGCCTGCCGAGCGGGGAAGACTCGGCCGGACCGCAGGCACGAAACTCCGTGCCCGGTGCCGCACCTTCGCACTCCGCGCGCGCGAGATCGCGCAGGGTGTTCCAGCCGAAAGATCCTCCCCGATCGGCAGGCGCCCAGTGCGTGCGGACACTCATGCGACCTCCGGAGTCGTGGACGCGTGCGAGGCTTCGCGTGGGTCGGGTCGCGGGGTCGTGCCGACGCCGATGCGCCACACCAGCGCCGCGGCGAGCAGCGCAAGCAGCCCGAGGACCATCTCCATTTCCGCAGGAGTTCCCGTTTGCGGCAGGCCCACGAAGATCGCGTCGTAGCTCAAGCCGTCCGGAAGATTGCCCGGCAATGCCGTCCTCGTGGACTCGACGCCCGCCGGTGCGCTGGGCGTGACATCCACCGCGACGAGGCTCGTGTAGCGACTGACCAGATGATGCGCGAGCGCGGTCTGTGTCACCGCTGCGCGGATTTGATCTTCCGGCGCGCCGTTGCGCTTGGCATCCATCAGGGTCTCGATGCGATCGCGCGCCCACAGCTGCGAGATGCCGGGTTCCGCGCCGCCGGTCGCAAACGGCAGCAACGTCCCCCACGCCTTGTCGCCGCGACGTCCGGCCAGCGCGACATTGCCTTCGACCGATGCGCCGCGCAGCTCCGCGGTCATTACCACCGGCTCGCCGGCGTAGAGGTCGGGCAGCGTGCGCGGATAGCTCTCGACCGATGCCGGCCAGTCGATGCGCATGTCGGTCAGCACCGGGCTTTCGATCTTGCGGATGAGCGCGCTCATCTTGTCCTTCACTTCGCGCACATCGCCGATGAACGTGAAGGTGCCGCGACCGGCCTCCGCCGCCTTCTTGAGGAAATAGGTGTTCGGCGCCGGTCCGATGCCGATGGTGAACAGACGTCGATCGTCGAGGCCGCGCTCGATCAGCCGCAGAAGCTCCGCCTCGTTGCCGACCGCACCGTCGGTCAGGAACACGATCTGGCGTAGCGCCACGTCGCTGCGCGGAGCGGCGAGGGCCGCTTCGAGTGCCGGGCGCATCTCGGTGCCGCCACGCGCCCGCAGATCGCGCACGAAGCTGCGCGCCGTATCGAGGGTCGCGACGTCGACGGGCATGGGAGCGCTGAACAGCGCGCGTGTCGTCGAATTGAACTCGATGACGTTGAATCGATCCCCCGGCGCCAGGCGGTCCAGGGCCACCAGCAGCGCTTCGCGCGCCTGCGCGATCGAGACGCCTTCCATCGAACCGGACGTGTCGACGATGTAGGTGATCTCGCGCGGTCGTCGCTGCGTCGCGGGGTCCGCCATGGTTGGCGGAAGCACCATGAGCAGCGCGTACGCGCGGCCATCGCGCGTCTCGTTGAACAGCGCAGCGCCGGGTTCGTGACCGACGTCGGGGCGCCAGGTGAGCTCGAAATCGCGCGACGCGGGAACCACGCCTTCGGCGAGCGTGATCCGGTAGCGATTGCCTGGCTGCTCCTCGATGTGCACGGTGTGGTAAGTGCTCGCGATGCGTGCGAGCGGGAATCCCGCGTTGAGATCGATGGCGATGGCAACCGGGTTGATCGGTCCCTGCGACGGGTGGACTACCGGAGGCGTGATGCGGTCCGCGTCGGCAACCGCGTCGGTCGGCACGGCCCAACCTCCACCGGGTGCCGCGGCGGCTGCTGCATCCGGCGCCAGCGGCGTTCCCGGGATATAACGCGGCGTGATCGCAAGCGGGAAGCGCAGGCTGAAATTGCCGTTGTCGTAGGCGAGTTTTTCCTGGTATTCGATTGCGACGACGATCTCTTCGCTCGGACCGATGTGCGCGACGTTGGTCGTGAAGAGGTTCGGACGCTCCTGTTCCACCAGCGTCGCCTTGCGACCTTCGGTCCTGGCCTGCTCGTAGGTACGACGCGCATCCTCACGCGCCTTCACGACGCCTTCGATCGCGCGTGCGCCGATCTGCATGTGCAGATGGTCGACCGCGGCGCGGTCGGGGAGGGGGAAGGTGTACACACCCTCGCGCCACTGCGGCGTCGGATTGACGAAGCGCTGCGTGACCGCGACGCGCGCCGTCATGCCGCTGATGCTCATGTGCACGTCGGTGAACATAAGTGACGCGTCTGCCGTGGCGCCCTGTGCGTCGCGAAGCGCGAGCGTTCCCTGCTCGTGCGGCGAAGCGGCTTGTGCCTTGCTCGCGACCAGCAGGACCGCGAGCAACAGGACAATGCTCACCACCGCACCGGTGGCGAAGCTCTCGAGCACCAGTCGTCCAAGGCCACGCCATTCGCGTGCCGCCGATCTGCGTTGCACCGCCTGTCCTGCGTTGGTCATTGCCGCTCGCTTGCTGACGGCGCGCGATCGAACGACGCGCGCGGTCGGGATTCGAGCCGGCGGGAATCGGTCATCGAGGTTTGGAGCCTCGCGGGACACCGCCCGCCGGCGGTACGGCGCCCCGGTTGCCATTCAAGTCGTCAAAGCGGGCGCGGCGGCGCGTCGATTCGGGCAGTGTGGCGAACAAAAGTGGCAAACCGGTGGCAATCGACCTGCGCGACGAACCCCCGGAGCGAGCGCGGTATAGTTGTGCGCAATCCGGCACCGATGCCATGCAATGAGGCGCATCGCGGGCGCGTCGACTCGTCGCCGGCGTCGCAGCTTCGGGATTCACCCCCGCACCCAGGCCCCTGACCCATGAGCCGACGCATCGCCCTGGTGGAAGACGAGCCCGCGTTGCGCGACAACGTGCGTGACGCGCTGAAGCGCTACGGTTACGACGTCGCGACCTACGCCAACCGCGCCGACGCGCTCGCGGCGTTCCGCACGCGTCTTCCCGACCTCGCGCTGATCGACATCGGGCTCGGCGACGACGTCGACGGCGGCTTCGAGCTTTGCCGCGAGCTGCGTGCACTATCGGCGAGCGTGCCGATCATCTTCCTCACTGCGCGCGACTCCGATTTCGACATCGTCGCCGGACTGCGCCTCGGGGCGGACGATTACCTCACCAAGGACGCAAGCCTGCCGCATCTCGCGGCGCGGATCGCGGCGCTGTTCCGACGCAGCGAGCTGCTCGGATCGCCGGCCCAGGCCGAAGACGTGATGGCGCGGGGGCCGTTGACGCTGGACAGCAAGCGTCTGGTCGCGAGCTGGAACGGCCAGCGCGTCGATCTCACGCTGACCGAGTTCTGGATGGTCCACGCGCTGGCGCGCTTTCCCGGGCACGTCAAGGATCGGGCGAGCCTCATGCGCGATGCGCGCATCGTGGTCGACGACAGCACCATCACCTCGCACGTGAAACGCATCCGGCGCAAGTTCCAGGCCGTGGATCCCGCGTTCGACCGGATATCGACGGTGTATGGGATGGGATACAGGTGGGGGGCGGAGTGAGAAGTGCGGGCGATAGGCGATGGGCGGCAAACGCCTAGCCCCATCGCCCGTCGCCCATCGCCCATCGCCCCTCTCCCGATTCGAGCGCCACACGTGCCGCGCCTTCCCCGCATCGCCCTCGGCATCCGCGCCCAGCTCCTGCTGGTGCTCACGGTGTTCCTCGCTCTGCCGTGGCTGGGATACGAATACGTGCGCGAGCTCGAGCGCTTCCTGCGCGAGGCGCAGGAATCGACGCTCGCCGGAACCGCGCAGGCGGTCGCGACCGCGCTGCACGGCCGCCCGCGCTTGTTCGCGGCGCCCGCGGATCCGATCGCTTCGTTCGCGCGCGATCGGAGCAGCGAGGACATCGCTGTCGACGTGCTGCCGCCGGCCGCCTCGCCCGAGATCGAGCAGATCATCGGCGGACTCTCGCGCACGACCGCGCGCATCTGGGTCGTCGATCGCGATCTCACCGTGCTGGCGCGTGCGGGCTCGCTCAAGCGACCGCCGCTGGACGACCCGCCGGCCGCCTCGGCGCTCGCGCGCGGCTGGCAGATGCTCGAGCGCAATACGCTGCATCGGCTCTACGCACGCATGCTCGATCAGCCCACCGAGGAATTCCGCGACGACGCGAGTGCGCAGGGACCCGCACGCGGCCGCGACATCGACGGCGCACTCGCCGGCATCCTGACCACCGATCGGCGCACCACCTCCGACGGCAAGGCGGTGATCGTTTCGGCCGCGCATCCGATCTGGATCGGCGACGATGTTCGTGGCGCGGTCATCGTGGAGGAAACGACCAACCGCGTGCTCGCCGAACGCAACCGCGCGTTCGAACGACTGTTCAACATCGTGCTTGCTGCGCTGCTGCTGGGATCGGTCGCACTCACGTTGTTCGCATCGCGCCTGTCCAATCGCATCCGGCGCTTGCGCGACGACGCCGAAGCCGCCATCGATGCGCATGGCCGCGCGCTGCGCCCGCTGGCGAGCTCCACCGCGGGTGACGAAATCGGCGACCTGTCGCGCAGCTTCTCCGACGTGCTCGCGCGCCTGTCGCATTACGCGCAATACCAGGAAAAGATGGCGAGTCGGCTCGGCCACGAGTTGCGCACGCCCGTGGCGGTCGTGCGCTCGTCGCTCGAGAACCTGAATGCGCAAGCGCTTCCTCAGGACGCTCGGGTCTACATCGAGCGCGCGCGCGGCGGCATCGAGCGACTCACCGCGATCCTGACGCGCATGACCGAGGCCGCGCGCCTGGAGCAGGCGCTCAAGGATGCCGAAAAGGAGCGTTTCGATCTGGCCGAGATGGTCGGCGGCTGCGTCGAGGGCTACCGCACCGCGTACGCACAGGTTCCGTTCGAGGTGACCGGAGTGCCGACGATCGTGGTCGGCGCGCCGGACCTCATCGCGCAGATGCTCGACAAGTTGATTGCGAACGCAGTCGAGTTCCGCACCTCCGGCCCGGTGCGCGTCGGTGTTTCACTGGGCGAAGCGACCGCGCGACTGACGGTGGCGAACAACGGACCGCGGTTGCCGGATACGATGGCCGGCCGCCTGTTCGACTCGATGGTGTCGATGCGCGCAAGCGACGCCGGCGACGTTCCGCATCTCGGGCTGGGCCTGTACATCGCGCGACTGGTGGCCGAATTCCACGGCGGCAGCATACGAGCCGATAATCTCGAGGACGGCAGCGGCGTCGTCGTGACGGTAGTGCTTCCCTTGGCGCCCATCGACGCTCGCTTGTGAGCCGCCGTTAGCCTGGCGCGTGCGACCCGCGTGTCGTGCTACGTTCATCGCCACGCACGCGATGCTACGCCGGGCACGCCGGTAGCGCGGCCATCACGGCGGGCAGGCTCCCGACTCGGCGATAATGCGCGTCGACCGCGCATGCCGCGCGCCGATCCCGCCACGACCCGTCCCATGAACAACGCCCTGCTTGCGCATCCGGCGCTCTCCTGCGCGGTGCTGCTCACGTTTTCAAACCTGTTCATGACCTACGCGTGGTACGGACACCTGCGCACGCTCGGCGATCGTGCATGGTGGATCGCGGCCATCGTTTCGTGGTTCATCGCGCTGTTCGAGTATCTGCTCCAGGTGCCCGCCAACCGCATCGGCTATACCGCGTTGTCGCTCGCGCAGCTCAAGATCATGCAGGAGGTGATCACGCTGTCGGTGTTCGTGCCCTTCGCGGTGCTCTACATGGGACAGCCGTTGAAGCTCGATTACGTCTGGGCGGGACTGTGCCTCATGGGCGCGGTGTACTTCATCTTTCGCCAATGAGCCGGCAGGTGCCGCCGCATCGCGCCATCACCATGGCGTTCGCGTATTCCGGATTCGCCGGTGCGTATCTCCTTTCGTACGTCTATCGCACGGTCAACGCGGTCATCTCGCCCGAGCTGACGCGTGAGCTCGCCCTCGATCCTGCGGCATTGGGCCTGCTTACCAGCGCGTACTTCCTCGCTTTCGGGGCATTCCAGGTTCCGGCCGGCATGCTGCTCGACCGCTACGGGCCGCGACGCGTCGAGCCGGTGCTGCTGACGCTCGCGGCACTCGGCTCGCTGCTCTTCGCCTATGCGGACTCGCTCGGCGGCCTCATCGTCGGTCGCGCGATCATCGGGCTCGGCGTGTCGGTATGCCTGATGGCGCCGCTGAAGGGCATCGCGACTTGGTATCCGCGTGAGCGCCAGGCATCGCTTGCCGGATGGATCATGGTGTCGGGTGGCATCGGCGCACTGGCCGCCAGCGCGCCGCTCGAATTCCTGCTGCGCTTCGTCTCCTGGCACATGGTGTTCGTCGGCCTCGCGGCGGTCACTTTCGCGGTAGCACTGTTCATCGCGTGGCGCGTGCCCGATACGCCGCGACCCGAGCACGCGCTCGGCGTTCGCGCGCAGTTCGCGGGTGTGGCCGATGTGGTGCGCAATGCGCGCTTCTGGTGGGTGGGCCCGCTCGGTGCGATGGTCACCGGTGGATTCATGGCGGTGCAGGGCTTGTGGGCCGTGCCCTGGATGATCGAGGTCGAGGGCCTCACGCGCGCGCTGGCGGCGCGACATCTGCTGGTGATGTCGCTCACCGTCATGGCCGTCTACCTGTGCGTGGGCCTGTTCGCGACGCGTCTTGCCGCGGCGGGTCTCAAGGCGGCGCACCTGGTCGCACTCGGCTTCGGGCTGAACGTCGTCGCGTTGGCGTTGATCACCCTGCGCGTGCCCGGCAGCAACCTCTGGTGGGCGCTGTACGGTGGGGGATCGGCCGTGAACGTGCTGGTCTTCACGCTGCTCAACGAAGGTTTTCCGCGCGACCTTGCCGGACGAGCCAACACCGCGCTCAACCTGCTGATGTTCGCGGGCAGCTTCATCGCGCAGTGGGGCATCGGCGTGATCGTCGACATCGCGCGTGATCGAGCCGGCCTGTCGGTGCATGACGGCCTGCGCATCGCGTTCACGACCATGCTCGTGCTCGACGCGGTGGTGTACACCTGGTTCGCGACGCGGTGGCGACGTCACGCGCGAAGCGTCGAAGCGGCGTTGGCGGCATGACGACCCTGTCGACGATGCTCGCGGACGCGGCGGCACGCTCCACTGCAGGCGACGTCGCCGGCGCAATCGATCTTTACCGCAACGCGCTCGCCCAGGCTCCGATGCTCGCGGAGGTGTGGTTCAACCTCGGCGCGCTCGAATCGGTGCGCAACGACGCGCAGGCGGCACTTGTGGCCCTGGATCAGGCACAACGACTGCGACCGCAATGGGCCGAGCCGTGGCACGTGCGCGGTCGTGTCCTGTTCGGCGCGCAACGCTACGCGGAGGCCCGTGTCGCGTTCGAGGAAGCCCTCGCGCGCGAACCGCGACATCTCGCTGCGAACGTGAACCTCGCACTGACCCTGCACCGCCTGCAGCGCTACGCCGAAGCGTATGGCCCGCTGCGACTTGCGCGCGATCTCGCGCCCACCGACGAGACGATCTGGTGGCTCATGCGCGGCAACCTGTTGCTGCGGCGGCGCGATGAGGAAGCCCTGCAGGATCATCTGGCGTTCATGCCGCACGCGGCGCGCAGCGCGCGCGTTGTCGTGGCGGAGCTTGCATCGGTTCGCCGACTGGGCGACGCTGCGCGCGACGACGCGGCGCTCGCCGCAGTGGTCGATCATCCGTTTGCAAGCGGCGAATCGGCGCTCGTCGCCGAGGCGCTCGCACTGGTCCAGTATTTCGATGTCGCGCCGGCGGACATGCTGAACCTGTACCGCACGTACGATCGCCTCGTTCGCGAGGAGCTGGCGACCGCGGGACGTGCGGCGGCGCAGGCACGTCCGCGACGCGGCGATGGCCGCGTGCGCATCGGCTACGTGTCCGCAGACTTCCGTCGCCATGTCATGGGCGACATTCTGGCGGGTGTGATCGAGGCGCACGATCGCGAGCGGTTCGAGATCACCCTGTTCTCGCTTGCGCCGCAGGACAATGCCGATGCCATCACAGCGCGGTTTCGCGCCGCGAGCGATGCGTTCGTCGAATTGGCCGCGCTCGACGACGACGCGGCGGCGCAGGCGATCGCCGACCGGGACATCGATCTGCTGATCGACCTGATGGGTCACTCGGCGTTCGCGCGACCGGGCATTCACGCGCGCAAGCCGGCGCGACTGATCGTGACGCACCTCGGATACCACGGCGCGCTCGGCCTGTCGAGCGTTGCCTACAAGGTCAGCGATGCGATGGCGGATGCTCCGGGGAACGAGGCGTTCCAGATCGAGGCGTTGCTGCGCTTGTCGCGTTGCCTGCTGCCCGGGCGCGCCTATCGCGCGCCGGTGGCGAGCTATTCGCGATCCGACCTGGGCCTTGCGCAGGATGCCGTGGTCTGCGGCGCATTCGTACCGCCGCAGAAACTGTCGCCACGCTGCGTCGCATTGTGGAAGCAGATCGTCGAGGCGGTTCCCCATGCGGTTTTGCTGTTCTCGCCGCAGCGCGAGGATGACCACGTTGCAATCGCGCGGCGGCTTGCCGGCTTCGGCATCGAGGAAGCGCGCGTGCGTTTCGTCGCGTACGAGGCGCAACGCCTGCACGACCGATATTCGCTCGTCGATCTCGCGCTCGACACCGTTCCGTACACGGGCGGCGATACGACACTCGCAGCGCTCGGCGCAGGAGCGCCGGTGGTGACCCGGCGCGGAGCGCGCCACGCGGAGCGCGTCGCTGCAAGCATCCTGGGGCACGCGGGGTTGGAGCAATTCGTCGCCGACACCGACCAGGACTATGTCGCTCTCGCGGTGCATCTTGCGACGCAGCCGGCAGCGCTGGCGGCTGCGCGCGAAGCCGTTCGCGTGGCGGCGAGCGATCCCATGTATTCAGACCCCGTCGTTTACGCACGCGCACTGGAGAGCGCGTGGCTGCGAGCACTGGCCGCCCGTTCGCTGCTGCCGGTCGCGGACGACGCGCGCGGGCCTTGATTTCCACCTGAGCTGCGTACCTCCGATGCACCTCCACATCCTCGGCATCTGCGGCACGTTCATGGGCGGCATCGCCGCGATCGCGCGTACCGCGGGCCACACCGTTACCGGATGCGACGCCAACGTCTATCCACCGATGTCCACGCAGCTCCAGGCGCTTGGCATCCCGCTCACCGAAGGTTTCGCGGCCGAGCAGTTGCAGGGCGTGGCCCGCGACGCCGATGTCTTCGTCATCGGCAACGTCGTGTCGCGCGGCAATCCGTTGATGGAGGCGATCCTCGATGCCGCGCGGCCGTACAACTCGGGGCCGCAGTGGCTCGCCGAGAACGTGCTGCGCGACAAGCACGTGCTCGCGGTCGCCGGCACGCACGGCAAGACCACGACCTCGGCCATGCTCGCAAGCATCCTCGACCGCGCCGGTTGCGACCCGGGCTTCCTGATCGGCGGCGTGCCTTTGGACTTCGCCGTGTCCGCGCGGCTCACGCCGAGCCGATGCTTCATCATCGAGGCCGACGAATACGACACCGCGTTCTTCGACAAGCGCTCGAAGTTCGTCCACTATCGCCCGCGCACGGCGATCCTCAACAACCTCGAGTTCGACCACGCCGACATCTTTCCCGACCTCGCGGCGATCGAGACGCAATTCCATCACCTGGTGCGCACCATTCCGCGCAGCGGTCGCATCGTCGCCAACGGCGAGGAGGCGAGCCTCGCGCGCGTGCTCGACCGTGGCGCGTGGAGCGAAGTGGAACGCTTCGGCTTTGCCGGCGCAGCGAGCCCGCTCGACTGGACCATCGATGGCGACGACGCGATCGCGTTCCACGGTATCGGACAGGGCCGCCTGCAGTTCGATCAGGCCGGACGGCATAGCCGCATGAATGCGTTGGCGGTCATCGCGGCCGCGCGTCATGTCGATATTCCCGTGACCGCGAGCCTTGCCGCGCTGCGCGCCTTTCGTGGTGTGCGACGCAGACTCGAGTTGCGGGGCACCGTTCGCGGCGTGAGCGTATACGACGACTTCGCTCACCATCCCACCGCAATCGCCACGACCCTCGCCGGCCTGCGCAAGCGGGTGGACGGCGCGCGGATCATCGCCGTGCTCGAACCGCGTTCCAACACCATGAAGCTCGGGACGATGAAGGACGCGTTGCCCGGAAGCCTCGCCGATGCGGACGTCGTGCTCTGCTATGCGCACGACCTAGGCTGGGACGTGCAGGGCGCGCTCGCGCCGCTGGGTGCGCGCGCGCAGGTCTTCGACGATATTCCGACGCTGGTTCGTGCGATCGCGGAGACCGTTCGCTCCGGCGATCACGTGCTCATCATGAGCAACGGTGGTTTCGGCGGTTTGCACGACAAGCTTCTGGCCGAACTCCAGGCCTCTTGATGGCGCGCACGACGCTGGTCTACCTGCATGGGTTCAACTCCTCGCCCGACGGGGCGAAGAGCAGCATCATTGCCGCGGCGATCGGGCAGCTCGCCGATCCGCCACGTTTGTGGCGACCGCAACTCGATCATCGTCCCGCCAAGGCAGTGGGCGATGTCGGGGATTGGATCGCACGCAATGCGAGCGACATCGCAACGCTGACCCTGGTGGGCAGCTCGCTCGGCGGGTTCTATGCCATCGGCCTCGCCGAACGGTTCGGTGCGCGCGCGGTGCTGATCAATCCGGCGATCCATCCGGAACGCTCCCTCGCCGCTTATGCGGGCTTGCAGGTCAATCCCTACACTGGCGAAACCTACGAGCTCGACGAGGAGCACTTCGGGCAATTGCGCGCGCTTGCGGTTGATCGCATCACCCGACCCGATCGCTACCTGCTGCTCCAGCGCAGCGGCGACGAGCTGCTCGACTGGCGTGAAGCGGTGGAATATTGCGCCGGCGCGTGGCAGCACGTGATCGGCGGCGGCGATCACGGCTGGGAAGACTTCGCCTCGGAGGTGCCGACGCTGTTGGAGTTCTGCGGCGTATCGACGATGCGTTGACGGTTCGCGCCGAACGCGCCATCGCGAGCAACGCATCGGCTCGCGTATTGCAGGATTTACACGTTGTGCACCGCG
>DATKLH010000422.1:0-4826 GCA_035542515.1 Casimicrobiaceae bacterium | reverse complement strand
GCGCGATGATGCGTTCGAGGTCGAGCCCGTTCACGTCGCCCACCGTCGGCAGGGACGCGGCCACGGGCGGGTAATCGGTGCCCTTGATCACGGCCACCAAGTGCGAACCCGCGCCCGCTGCGTACACGAGCTCCGCCGCATGCGGGGCGAGCGCGATGATGCGCTTCGCCGGCGCTGCGAGCGCAATGTCGTTGCCGAGATCGTCGAGCGCATGTATCGCGCCTTCGCCGCGGGCCGGCGCCCAAAAGGCCGTCGACGCGACGAGCACGACGTGCGTGACCCAACGCGCTGGCGCAAGTCGCAGCATCGCCCGAATAAACGCTAGAGCTGCCATCGCACACCGCCGAATACACGAGCGCCGCCGCTCGAGTAGCCCGACGCAAGCTCGTAATCGCCATCGAAGACGTTGTCGCCGCGAACGAACAATGTGATCCCGCGCGGCAGTCGCCACTCGGCGGTGAGGTTGACGATCGCGTAGCCACCGAGCCGCACGCGGTTGTCCACGTCGTCGAAGCGCGAGGAAGACGCGACGAGCTCCGCGCCCAGCGTCGCGGCGCCGACGTCCTGGCGCAGCGCGATCGATCCGTGCGTGCGGGCGCGACGCGGCAGCAATCGATTCGTATCGGAGTCGACCGGATCCTGCAAGGTGATCGATCCCTGCAGCGACGTCGTGCGCCAGTTCGCGGCGCCGGTGAGCGTTGCGCCCTGCAGTGTCGCTTGCGCGACGTTGTTCGGGATGCAAACGAAGTTCGCATCGCACCCGAAGACGATGAGGTCGCGCACCCGCGTATACCAGCCGGTCGCGCTCGCATCGATCGCGACGTCCGCCATGCGGGTGGAGAAGTGCAGGGCCGCCTCGCCGCCGCCCGCCTTCTCCGGCTGCAGATTCGGATTGGAGAAATCCGGATAGTAGAGATCGTTGAAGGTCGGCGCGCGAAACGCCGTGCTGCCGCCAACGGTGACGCGCCACTGCGGGGAGAAGCGATACCCGTAGAGCAGCGCGCCGGTCGTGCGACCTCCGAACTGCGACGAATCGTCGTAGCGCAGGTTCGCCTGCAGCGAATGAGCATCGCGTGCAACCTGATACACCGCCGTCACCGAGTTGGTGTCGCGACCGGTCACGGCAAATGCAACGTCGGTGCTAGCGCGCTCTTCGCGACGCTCGAGCGCGAGCGTAAGGGCGCCCAGTGCGCGCAGCTGGAAGTCGTTCTGCCAAAGGTATTGCGTCTGATCGGTTCGAAACGGCGCATCGCCGAATCCGGTCCGCGAGACCGATTCGTCGCGACCCTGCCCCACCGCGAGCAGCGTCGACCATTGCTCGGTCCAGCGGTCGCGCGATGCGACGCGCCAATTCTGCAACGTCGAGACCGTGCGATCGCCGAATGCATCGCCGGCATCGAACTCGCTGTCGAGTCGACTGCGCAGGTAGTCGAGCGAAAGCTCGTGACCGTTCGCGACGGTCACCGCGCCCGACGCGTTCACGCTGCCGATTCGATAGCCGTCGCGGTCGGGGTCGTAGTTGAAATTCGCGGGATCGACAACGGCGTTGAATCCGTCGCTGCGACGCCCGGCGAGCTGAAGCGAATAGCGCGACGTCGGGCTCGAGCCCGCAACGCCGAGCGCTGCAGCGCTCGTGTTGTACGTTCCATAGCCGATGCTCGCGTTGGCGTCGAAGGCGCGTCCCTCGCCGCGTCGCGTGAAGACCTGGATCACGCCACCGATCGCGTCCGCGCCATAGAGGCTGCTTGCGGGTCCGCGCAGGATCTCGATGCGCTCGATCTGCTCGATGGGAATCGCCTCGAGCGTGGGCGTTCCGGCAGTGGCCGACCCGGTTCGCACGCCATCGATCAGGACTACGGTTTGCGCGGTGTTCGCGCCGCGCAGGAACACGCCCGACGTCGCGCCGGCGCCGCCGAACTGCTGGATCTCGACGCCCGGCTGGCGTTGCAGCAGTTGTGCGAGGCTTTGCGCACCGCTGCGTTCGATCTCGTCACGTTCGATGACCGTGACATCGGCGAGAAGCTCGGACAGCGGCTGAGGCGAACGTGCCGCTGTCACGACCACCCCGGGCAGGGTTGCGACCGTGGCAAGTGGCGCTGGCGCGAGCGACTGCGCACTCACCGAGGAGAAGGCGAGGCACAGCGAAGCAACTGCGAGCGACGCCCGGGCGAGGCTCGCGTTACGGACAACGGGAAGGCGCATGATCTCTCCGCGTACCGTGCGACCCCGCACGGCGAATCAAGTGCAACGCGGAAGACCACGGCGTCAGGGAGCGGTCAGGGGATGAGCAGGCAACCGATGCTCGCCCGGCCGGCCCGATGCGCGCCCCTCGCGCTGCGATGGGTGATCCGACACAAGCGGCGTGATCCCGAGGCTCGACCTGCGAGCTTTCGGGCGGCTGTCGATGCGTCGGCGCAGGCCGGTCTCCGGGCTCGCCGGTCTTGACCGTCCGCCTTCCCGCCGTGCTGAACCGACACGGCAGTGGCAGGACCCGTTGAAGGGTCCGGATGGACGATCCGCACCGGCTTACCGTTGCGGGGGCAGCCGCGGCATTGCGCGTATCCACGCGCGCACCGCGTTCCCGTTTCACCTCGCGCCTCGATGAAGAAGCGCGAAGCACCTGTCGGGCCGCATTCTACGCGATCGCCCTCGACGTGTAGGACGTCGCTTCCGGACACTTTTACCGACCGCCTGGCGATCGCCACGCATCTTTTTCGCAACGCGCACGTACGCCGCCTGAACTCGAGCGCACGACGTTTGTCTGTCCGTGCGCGCCGGACAAGGTTGTCAGTGGTGTCCTACACGAACCCGCTGCTATACTCGCCGCGACCATTGCGCCCCCTCCGGATAAAGCCGGTCCCGGGGCAAGGAACAGGTTTGAAACGCAAGCTGTACATCCGCACCTTCGGCTGCCAGATGAACGAGTACGACTCGGCGAAGATCGCCGACCTGCTCGTCGCCGAAGAAGGCGTCGCGGTCACCCAACGACCCGAGGACGCCGACATCATCGTGTTCAACACCTGCTCGGTGCGCGAGAAGGCGCAGGAGCGCGTCTTCCATGACTTGGGACGCGTACGTGCGCTCAAGAAGGAGCGTCCCGGGCTGGTGATCGGCGTGGGCGGCTGCGTCGCTTCGCAGGAGGGCGCGGCGATCGTGCAGCGCGCGCCTTACGTCGACGTCGTCTTCGGTCCGCAGACGCTGCATCGCCTCCCCGACCTGATTCGCGCGCGCCGCGCGAGCGGCGTGCCGCAGGTCGACATCAGCTTTCCCGAGATCGAGAAATTCGACCGACTGCCGCCGGCGCGCGTCGCGGGCGCAACGGCGTTCGTATCCATCATGGAAGGCTGCAGCAAGTACTGCTCGTTCTGCGTGGTGCCGTACACGCGCGGCGAGGAAGTCTCGCGACCCTTCGACGATGTTCTCACCGAAGTCGCCGACCTCGCCGACCAGGGCGTGCGCGAGGTGACGCTGCTCGGTCAGAACGTCAACGCCTACCGCGGACCGCGCAGCGATGACGAAGGCCACGCCGATCTCGCGACGCTGATCGAATACCTCGCCGAGATGCCGGGGATCGAACGCATCCGCTTCACCACCTCGCACCCGCGCGATATGAGCGCGCGACTGATCGCCACTTTCGCAAGCGTGGACAAGCTCGTGTCGCAACTTCATCTGCCGGTCCAGTCGGGCAGCGACCGCGTGCTCGCCGCGATGAAGCGCGGCTACACCGCGCTGGAATACAAGTCGATGGTGCGCAAGCTGCGCATGGCGCGTCCCGCGCTGTCGCTCACTTCCGACTTCATCGTGGGCTTCCCGGGCGAGACAGAGGACGACTTCGCCCAGACCTTGCGCCTGGTCGAAGAGCTCAACTTCGACGGTGCGTTCAGCTTCCTGTACAGCACCCGGCCGGGAACGCCCGCTGCCGAGTTGCCGGAGCAGGTGCCGCACGAAGTGAAACAGCAGCGCCTGGAGCGTTTGCAGGCGCTGCTCGATGCGCAGTATCGCGCGCACAGTGCCGCCATGGTCGGGACGCGCCAACGCGTGCTGGTCACCGGCCCCGCGGTCAAGGACGCCTCGGAGCTGCAGGCGCGCACCGACAACAACCGCGTCGTCAACTTCGCCGGCGACGCGACGCTCGTCGACAGCTACGTGCATGTCGACATCACTGCGGCGCTGCCGCACTCGCTGCGCGGCCGCCTCGCGTCGTAGCAGCCCGACACCGTCAATCGTTCGTCACGCTTTCAGTACTGCAGGAGATCGTCGCAATGTCACTGGTCCGCCCCGCATCCTTCCGCCTCTCGCTGATCGCCGCCGCGTTGTTCGCAGCCGGGTGCGCGACAGTCCCGCGCGACTCCACCGACGCGCAGTCGGCCGATACCGAAACGATCGCCCAGGCAGCGGCGCAGGCCGCCGCGCGCGAAGTCGACGCGCAGGCCAGTCGTGCCCGCAATGCGAATCGCGGCGCGGATCGTTCGGTCGCCGCTGCGGCCGCGGCCGCTTCTGCGGCCGCCGCCGCCGCGCAATCGCAGAAGCCGTTCAACGACGTGGTGCGCGACGCCAAGGAATCGGCCGGCCTGTTCAACGTGTGGGAACGCGACGACAAGGTCTGGATCGAGATCCGGCCCGACCAGTTCGACAAGCCCTACTTCTTCTCGGCCAACCTGAGCCACGGCCTTGGCGAGAAGTGGCTCTACGCGGGCCTCATGGGCGAAAGCCAGATCGTGGAGTTCCACAAGGTCGGTCACAACGTGCAGCTCATCGCGAAGAACACCGAGTACTTCGCGAGCGAGGGCAAGCCGCAGGCGCGTGCGGTGGCCGAGGCATTCTCC
>DATKLH010000421.1:0-2451 GCA_035542515.1 Casimicrobiaceae bacterium | reverse complement strand
AGGTGGCGTGGAGCGTGCGTGGTCGTTGCGTCCCAGCGACTCTGCGCAGCCGAAGTCTCCTGCTCGCGGCGACAAGTCGGCTCCGGCGCAATCCACCGCTGCACGCACGACAGCGAGCGCTGCGAACGCGCGCATCGCCTGCGCACCCCCGGCCGGGTTTCGAGGCCAGATCGTGCAGTTGAACGTCGAGTTGCTGGATGGGTTGATCGCGCAGCCGGACACCTGGCGCGGGCTGCTGGAGCCCGCCAAGGGCGCGCTCGTCATTCGCGATGCCGGTGGATTCGCGGCGATGCTCGGACTGCAACAAGGCGACCGCGTGGAACAGGCGAACGGGATCGCCCTGTCACGCGCCGAAGACGTCATCGCCGCCGTGCTCAAGCCGTTGCGAGCCAATCAGCCGGTCCACGTGACCGGCCATCGCGGTCAGGACGCCCGCGAGCTGTGGCTGGTCAATGTGGGATGCGTGGGCAAGGCGTAGGGCGTTAGGCGTTAGGCGTTAGGCGATAGGCGATAGGCCAATGCAGCCGTAGCCGCTCGCGAAGCAAGCGTCGCGGGTACGCGAATCGTTCTTTCGTTCGTGTTTGGTTGTGTCGTGTACGCCGAACGCGATTGGGCTGCGAAGGCGACATAGACCCATCGCCGATGGTCCTATCGCCTATCGTCCATCGCCCCGCCCGGCAGCCACTCGAGCAAATCCGTTGGTGCATCGATCCAGCCAGTCGCCGGCCAGTCGTCCGAGTTGCCGGACTCGCCTAGATAACCGTACTGCGCGACGATGGTGGTCATGCCGGCTGCATTGCCGGCGGCAACATCGCGCAGATCGTCCCCCACATAAACGCATGCGGAAGGCGCCACGTCGAGGCGCTCGGCGGCGTGCAGCAATGGCGCAGGATGCGGTTTGGCATGCGGAGTCGTGTCGCCGGCGACCACAACGCCTACGCGCGTGCTCAGTCCGAGCGCTTTGACGACCTTGTGCGTGAAGCGCGCGAACTTGTTGGTGACGATGCCCCATCGCAACGCGCGCTGCTCGAGGGCGGCGAGCAATTCCGCGATGCCAGGGAACAGCGCCGTCTGCTCCGCGAGCCCGGCTTCGTAGTAGGCGAGGAAGCGCTCGCGCAGCTCGGGATATTCGGGATGATTGGGTGCGATGCCCATCCCGGCACCGAGCAGACCGCGCGCTCCCGAGGAAGCGTAAGGACGCATCGATGCCACCGGGACAGGTGGAAGTCCGCGGTCGTGGCGCAAGCGGTTGAGCGCCGCGGCGAGATCCGGCGCGCTGTCGGCGAGCGTGCCGTCGAGGTCGAACAGTACGGCGCGCACCGGAAGAACGCTCGGCGCCGGGCGCTCCAATCCATCAGCCATCTGCAACGGGACGCGTGAAGGCGGCCAGGTAATTGACCGACGTGTCCTCCTCGAGGCCAAACACGCGCGTGAACGGGTTGTAGGTCATGCCCGTCATGACCTGCAACGCGAGTCCTGCACGCCTTGCATAGGCCGCGAGCTCGGAGGGACGAACGAATTTCGACCAGTCGTGCGTGCCGCGTGGCAGGAGCTTGAGCACGTATTCGGCGCCGATGATCGCAAAGGCGTACGACTTGGGATTGCGATTGATCGTGGCGAACACGACTCTGCCTCCGGGCCGCACCAGCGTCGCGCATGCCGTGACCAGCGATGCGGGATCAGGCACATGCTCCAGCAGCTCGCAGCAGGTGACGACATCGAACGCGCCGGGCGTTTCCTGCGCGAGCGCTTCGGCACCGATGAGACGGTATTCGACTTTCGCTCCGCTCTCGAGCTTGTGCAGACGGGCCACGCCGAGCGCCTTGGATGAAAGATCGATACCGAGCACCTCGGCGCCGCGCGCGGCCATCGACTCGGCGAGGATGCCGCCGCCGCATCCCACTTCGATGACGCGCTTGCCGGCCAATCCCTCCACCACACGATCGATCCAATCCAGTCGCAGCGGATTGATCTCGTGAAGCGGACGGAACTCGCTGTTCGGATCCCACCAGCGATAGGCGAGCGCGGAGAATTTAGCGACTTCCGCCGCATCGACGTTCGTCGCACGCGCGGAAGGCGTGGACGGGCCGGGCAGGTCCGGAGTGGCTGTCATTGGAGGCGTTGTTGCCAGACGCGTGCGCGGGCGGCGAGGCTGGATTCGTCGGAGCGTGCGAGCTGCCGTTCGTGTACGACACGTTCACCGTCGATCCACACGTCGCTCACGTGCTCCCGACCGGCCGCGTGCACCAGATGCGAAACGGGATCGTACACCGGAAGGGTGGCTATCGCGTCCAGCTCGATCGCTACGAGGTCGGCCGCTTTGCCAGGTTCGAGCGAACCGATATCGCACTCGAAGCCCAGCGCGAACGCGCCACCAAGCGTCGCCATGTGCAATGCGCGGGCGGCGGGCAACGACGCTGCGTCGCCTTGAGTGATCTTGGCAAGCAGGCT
>DATKLH010000420.1:0-4930 GCA_035542515.1 Casimicrobiaceae bacterium | reverse complement strand
CGCCGTAGCGAAAGCCGGCGACCGGCGGACCCTGCACGACGATCTTGTGCACGCCGGGGTCGATCCGGAGCGGCTGGTAGCCCTGCTGGATGTAGTCCTTGTCGTCGACCCGGATCACCAGCACGTCGAAGGTGTTCAGTTCCGACTTCTGCCAGCGCTGGCCCTGGATGTACGAGAACGGTTCGCTCGCGCAGCTGGCCAGTGCGAGAGCGCCAAGCACAAGAACGGACGAAAGTTTCATTGGGGCCTCCTTTGCTGCCCGCGTGGCGGCATGCCCAAGCTAGCAGAGGACGTCGGCATTTTCCGTAACTTTTTCTTTCGGTTCGCTAGCGCAATTTGGGATTCAGCGCGTCGCGCAGCCAGTCGCCGAGCAGATTGACGGAGAGCACGAGCATGACCAGTGCCACGCCCGGGAATACAGTGATCCACCATTCGCCCGAAAACAGGAACTCGGCCCCGACGCGGATCAGCGTGCCGAGCGACGGCGTGGTCGGCGGCACGCCGACACCGAGGAACGACAGCGTCGCCTCGGTGATGATCGCGGTGGCGATGTGCACGGTGCCCAGCACCAGCACCGGCCCGAGCGCGTTCGGCAGCACGTGCCGCACCATGATCGCGATCGGGCGCACGCCGATCACGCGGGCCGCCTGCACGTACTCCTTGCCCTTTTCGACCAGTGTGGAGCCGCGCACCGTGCGCGCGTACTGCACCCAGCCGGTGAGCGAGATCGCGGCGATCAGCACGCCGAAGGCCAGCGCCTCGTGCGCGTTCGGGAACAGCGCGCGGCCGACGCCGTCGATCAGCAGCGCGATCAGGATCGCCGGAAACGACAGCTGGACGTCGGCGACGCGCATGATCAGCGCGTCGGTCTTCCCACCTGCATAGCCTGCGACGAGCCCGAGCGCGACGCCGACGACGAGCGCGAGCGCGACCGACGCGCTACCGACGAGGAGCGAAACCCGCGCGCCGAACATGATCGCGGAGAGCACGTCCCGCCCCTGGTCGTCGGTACCGAACAGGTAGCCGGGCTTCGCGCCGGGAAGCCACGCGGGAGGCGCGAGCGCATCGAGCAGATTGAGCGTCCTCAGATCGAACGGATTCGTCGGCGCTATCCACGGGGCGAACAACGCAGCGGTAAGACACACCGCGAGAACGATGGCCGATGCGATTGCGACTGGAGAATGGCGGAAGCTCCAGCCAACGTCGGACGACCACGCGCGAGCGATCGATGCGCGCACAGAAGGGCCGGCTGCGGAGTTCCGCGGGCTACCTGGCCAGCGGCATCGCGCGCTCGGCGATCGCCGCGAGGAATCCCGCACCGAGCGGAATCACTTCGTCGTTGAAATCGTACGTGCTGTTGTGGAGGAAGCAGCCACCTTCGGCGCCACCCTGCCCCAGCCGCGCCATCGCCCCCGGCTTCGCCTGCAGCATGAAAGAGAAGTCCTCCGAGCCCATCGACGGATCGAGGTTGCGCACGACGTTGTCGCGGCCGACGAGCGCTTCGGCGACATCCATCGCCAAGTGGGCTTCGCGCGGATGATTGATCGTCGCCGGATAGATGCGCTCGTACTTCACGGTCGCTTTCGCACCCAGCGCCGCGGCGAGCGACGGAACCAGCTCGGCGAGGCGACGCTCGATCAAGTCCTGGGTCGCCGGCCGGAAGGTGCGCACCGTGCCGACGAGCTTCGCGTGCGAGGGAATCACGCTCATCGCCCCGGCATTGCCCGCCTGCATCGCGCAGAGGCTGATCACTGCCGTGTCGATCGGGCTCACGTTGCGCGAGACGATCGACTGGACGGCGGTGATGATGTGGCCGGCGACGAGCACCGGATCGACCGCCGCGTGCGGGTGCGCGCCGTGGCCGCCCCTACCGTCGATCGTGATCTCGATGCGATCGGCGGCAGCCATCGCGGGTCCGGGCGTGATTCCGATGCGTCCCGGCGGCAAGCCCGGCCAGTTGTGCAGCGCATACACCTGCTCGGCCGGGAAGCGTTCGAAGAGCCCGTCCTCGATCATCGCCTTCGCGCCCGCGTACCCCTCTTCGCCCGGCTGGAAGATCAAGTACGCGACGCCGTCGAAGTTGCGCGTCTCGGCAAGGTAGCGCGCAGCAGCCAGCAGCATAGTCGTGTGGCCGTCGTGCCCGCAGCCGTGCATCCGCCCGTCGTAGCGCGACCTGTGCGCGAACTCGTTCTCCTCCTGCATCGGCAGGGCATCCATGTCGGCGCGCAGACCGATGGCGCGCCCGCTCGCGTCGCGGCGGCCGCGTACCACCGCGACGATCCCGGTCTGGCCGATTCCGGTGTGGTGCTCGATGCCGAGCGCGCCGAGGCGGTCGGCAACGATCTTCGCCGTTCGATGCTCCTCGAATCCGAGCTCGGGATGCATGTGCAGGTCGCGGCGCAGCGCCGTGTATTCGGCTTGCCAGTCGCGGATATGGGAAACGGGATCGTTCATGGAGCTTTCAGTAGGCGACCGCGCGCTCGACACGAAGCCGCGGATCCACTGCGTAGTAGAGAAGGTCGACGATCAGGTTGAGCAGCACGAAGACGAGCGCGATGAAGCACAGATAGGCCGCCATCACGGGAATGTCGGCGAAGTTCACCGCCTGGATGAACAGCAGTCCCATCCCCGGCCACTGGAACACGGTCTCGGTGATGATCGCGAACGCGATGATGGCGCCGAGCTGCAGTCCCGTGATCGTGATCACCGGAACCAGCGTGTTCCTGAGCGCGTGCCCGAAGTGGATCGCGCGATCGGTGAGTCCGCGCGCGCGTGCGAACTTGATGTAGTCGGTGCGCAGCACCTCGAGCATCTCCGCGCGCACGAGCCGCATGATCAGCGTCATCTGAAAGAGCGACAGCGTGATCGCCGGCAGGACCAGCGACTTGAGCCCGCTCTTCGTCAGCAGGCCTGTCGTCCACCAGCCGAGCGCGACGGTCTGACCGCGGCCGAACGAAGGAAGCCAGCCGAGAACCACGGCGAAAAAGAGGATCAGCAGAATGCCGATCAGGAACGTCGGCAGGCTGACGCCGAGCAGCGATCCGGCGAGAAGGAGATGGGCGAGCCAGGTGTCGCGCTTGAGCGCGGTGTAGACGCCGAGCGGAATCCCCACGACCAGGGCGATCAGCGCGGCGGCGAGCGAGAGCTCGATCGTCGCGGGCAGGCGCTCCTTCAGGAGCTCGGAAACCGATCGGCCCTGGCGCAGCGACACGCCGAACTCGCCATGTGCCGCATTGCCGACGAAGCGCGCGAACTGGACGTAGTAAGGCTGGTCGAGGCCGAGCTCGGCGCGGAGCTGCGCGCGCTCCTCCAGCGTCGCCTGCTGCGTCACCATGAAAGTGACCGGATCGCCGGTGAAGTTGAACAGGCCGAACGCGATGAAGGCGACCACCGCCATCACGGCGAACGATTGCAGGATGCGGCGAAGAACGAAGGCGAGCAAGCGGGCTTCGAGGCCTGTCGGCGACACCCGGCATTGCCGGCGGGTAGCGGGCGCGCCGAGAGCGCTCCGATGATGCCGAAACCCCCGCGGAGCGTCAATGCGGCGCGGAAGCGCGCGCTCGGTCGCTCCGGGAGAAATTCCGAGAGCTCTCGCCTGCGCAGCGCTCCGGTTGGACCCCGGAATGTGGTTCAATAGCCGCCTCGCTAGCCAGGCGCCCCATGCTCCGCTTCCTGCTCACGCGCTTGAGCCTCGTCGTCCCGACGTTCGTAGGCATGACGCTGCTCGCGTTCTTCCTGATCCGGATCGTCCCAGGGGATCCAATCGAGACGATGGCGGGCGAGCGCGGCATCGACGCCGCCCGCCACGAAGCGCTGCTGCACGAGTACGGGCTCGACAGACCGATCCTCGTCCAATACGGCATCTACATCGGCCGCGTGCTGCACGGCGACCTCGGCAAGTCGATGATCACGCAGGAGCCTGTGGTCAGGGAGTTCCTCACCCTCTTCCCCGCGACGGTCGAGCTGGCACTCTGCGCGATCCTGTTTGCGCTGATCGTCGGCATCCCCGCGGGGATGATTGCTGCGGTGCATCGCAACTCGGTGTTCGACCACGGCGTCATGGGCATCTCGCTCACGGGGTACTCGATGCCGATCTTCTGGTGGGGACTGCTGCTGATCCTGCTCTTCTCGGTTCAGCTCGGATGGACGCCGGTGTCCGGCCGCATCGCCGTTCAGTACTTCCCCGAACCGGTGACCGGCTTTCTGCTGATCGACTCGCTGCTTTCCGACGAAGCGGGATCGTTCGAGTCGGCGGTCTCGCACCTAATCCTGCCGATGATCGTTCTCGGCACGAACCCGCTCGCGATCATCGCGCGGATGACACGCTCCGCGATGCTCGAGGTTCTGGGCGAGGACTACATTCGTACTGCACGAGCCAAGGGGCTGTCCAAGGTGCGCGTGATCGCCCTGCATGCGTTTCGGAACGCACTCATCCCGGTGATCACCGTGATCGGGCTGCAAGTCGGCGTTCTGTTCACCGGCGCAATCCTGACCGAGACGATCTTTTCGTGGCCAGGCGTCGGCAAGTGGCTGATCGAGGCGATCAACCGGCGCGACTATCCGGTGCTGCAGGGAGGGCTCCTGCTGCTCGGAGTGATAGTGATGGTCGTCAATCTGCTCGTCGATGTCGCCTACGGCATCATCAATCCGCGGATCAGGTATGCGAAGTGAGCGAGGCAGGCGCGCATCTGCGAGGCCGCGAAGCGGTCGCCCGGGCGGCTGCGCAATGAGTGGACGGGGCGAACGATGAGCAACGCCTCCCTCGCAACGCCTGCGACGATGCCGGCGCCCCCGGGTCCGCTGCGCGAGTTCTGGATCTACTTCAGCGCGAACCATGGTGCCGTGGCCGGGCTCGTCATCATCGTGGCCGTGCTGCTGACGGCAGCGCTCGCTCCCGTGCTCGCTCCTCACGCCCCGGACCTCACGAACA
>DATKLH010000419.1:0-6638 GCA_035542515.1 Casimicrobiaceae bacterium | reverse complement strand
GGCTTAGGCGGCGCAGTCCACGGCTGCATGGGGCGCCGCTCGAGGACTGAAATACCCACGTCCGTCTCCGCGCGCGTGCGGCGCGCATGCTTCTTGCATTACATATAGTGCCCGCCGGGATTGTGATTGCATCATCCGAGCCCGGCCTCGCCTTCTCTATTTCCTATTCCCCATTTTCCCATTGCCGGCCGTTGCATGGATCCGCGTCCCAAACCTCTGAAGACGGTCGCACCCGAGCTATGGGAGCAGCGCATCGACGGCGAACAGGTCTACGCCGGCGCGTTGCTCAATGCCTGGCGCGATCGGGTGCGTCTGCCCGATGGCCACGAGACGGTGCGCGAATACATCGTGCATCCGGGCGCGGTCCTGGTGATTCCCGTTCTGGATGACGGACGGCTGGTGGTCGAGCGCCAGTTCCGCTATCCGCTGCAACGGGTGTTCGTCGAATTCCCCGCCGGCAAGGTCGACGAGGGCGAGGATCCGCTCGTTACCGCCGAGCGCGAGCTCATCGAGGAGACCGGTTACTCCGCTCGCGTGTACCGTCATCTGGGTGTCCTGCACCCGGTGATCTCGTACTCGACCGAAGCGATCCAGATGTACGTGGCGCAGGACCTCACGCATGTGGGCACGAGACTCGATCACGGCGAGTTCCTCGAGGTCGACACCATGACCGTCGACCAGATGCTCGCTGCGCTGGATCGCGGCGAGATCAGCGACGCCAAGACGATGGTGGCGCTGTTGCTGTACGTGCGCAAAGGCAATGCCTCGACCGTCGCCGAACGCTGGACGATCCGCGGCCGCGTGCAGGGCGTGGGCTATCGCTACGCGATGATCCAGGCGGCAACCGCCGTGAGCGCGCGCGGCTGGGTGCGCAATCGCGCCGATGGCACCGTACAGGCCTTCGTGCAGGGCGACGAGGAAACGTTGCGCAAGCTCAAGGCCTGGTGCCGCAAGGGGCCCGATGGCGCTCGTGTGGACGTCATCGATACCGAGACGATGACCCCGGAGGCCGACCTCACGGCGTTCGTGCTGCGCGCGACCTTCGAATAGCGCGCACGTGGCGCGCGCAGCGTCAGGCGACCTGCTCGTGCGGTACTTCGGCGGCGGCCAACGACCGCAGGCCGCCACCGCAGAACGCGATCAGCAGCTCCGGCTTGGTGGGTGCAACCGTCGGCTGTTCTTCCTGCTGCTTGCGACAACGTGCCAGGATCTCGCGCGAGAACAGCGAGCGGCAATAGCGGAATCCCGCGGTGAGCGAGGCTTCCGAGACGCCGGGAAGCGTCTTGCGCAAAGCGTAGAGGAACTCGCGCTGCACCTGCCCGAAATGGCGCAGATAGATCCGATCGTCCGGATCGGTCTCCTCCAGACGTGCCGCCATGCACAGGTAGTTGCGCCATTCCGCCTCGGCACCGTTGTCGATCGCCGCGAAGGGAAGCCAGTAGGCCCACATCACGTCCTCGATGGTCCATACGCCGCGCGCGCGCAGGTTCGCCACCGCGTCCTTTTGCATCTGGACCAGTCGCGCCGCGCGCCGCGCGAGCGACTCCTCGATCAGCTGCTCCTTGTTGCCGAAGTGGTAATTCAACAATGCGACGTGTACGTCGGCTCGATGGGCGATCAGCCGATGCGTCAGCGATCGAAAGCCGACGTCGGCGATCAGCGCCTCGACTGCGTCGAGCAGGCGCTCCCGCGTGTCGTCGCCGCGCCGGTTGGGGTGCGACGTCTCGGTGCTGGTGGACATCGTTTTGTGCTCCTCGCTGCGCCGAGGTGCGACGCGCCCTTCCGCCCCGCTGCCCCGGCGACCATGCCTTTTCTGATAGCACGATCATTGCGGAAGGTGAGCGGAGTCGTAATAAGCGAGCGCCGCCACGCGATGTAGGAAGCTGCCTACAAGCGATGAGCGGCCGCTCTGCTTCCCTCGGACGCGCGCGCGTGTCCGCGTTCGTCGCACAACGGAAACGGCCGAAGCCGACACGGCGGTTGGGGAAGCGTCCGACGCATGACGCGTCGTTGTGCGGCGACAATGTACGCATCGGTCGGTGCGGCGGATGGGTCCATGGCGACGGTACTTCGGCGGGACATCGACAGCGAGGTGCGACATCGCGTCGCGCTCGCTGCAACGCTCAAAGCGGCGTGGTCGGTGTGGCAGCGCGCCGACGGGCTCCATCTCGCGGCGGCACTTTCATTCTATGGCGCGTTGTCGCTCGCGCCATTCTTCATCGTCGTGGTCGCTATCGCAAACTGGTCCCTCGGCTCGGACCGCGCCACGCAGTATCTGCTGAATGAGATCTCCGATGTGGCCGGCGCTGCGAGCGCGCACCTGATCGCGCAGCTCGTGGACTCGCATCGCGTCGCGCGCATGCATCACGGCCTCTCGGCGGTCATCGGCACCGCGACGTTGATGCTGAGCGCGACGGCGTCGTTCGCCGAGCTGCAGCACGCGTTCAACCGGATCTTCGGTGAGAACATCGGTCGCCCAGCATGGCGCAGCGTCGTCCGCTCCCGCGTTCTGAGCATGGTGCTGGTGATCGGCGTCGCGCTGCTGGCCATCGCGTCGCTCGCGGTCACGACCCGCGTGCACGCGTCGCTGGGGAGCATCGCCGAACCGGACACCTGGATCGCGTTCCTGTCCGATGAGCTGCTGTCGTTCGTCGTGCTCACGCTCGCCTTCGCGGCGCTGCTGCACACGCTGCCCGATTGCCCGCCGAGGCTGGGCGCTGCGGTGCGCGGCGCACTGGTCTCGGCAGCGTTGTTCTGCCTGGGCAAGTTCGCGATCGGCTGGTATCTGGGGCGGGTTGCGCTGGGATCGGCCTATGGCGCGGCAGGCGCGCTCGTGGTCATCATGTTCTGGATCTACTGCTCGACCATCGTGCTGCTCGTCGGCGCAACGCTCGCCAGAGCGTTGGATCGCGACAAGAGACTGCCATCGCCCCGGTCGATGTCGCAACCGACGATCGACACCACTGGCGGATCGTAGAAGCGCTATTCGGAGGTTTTTCGCGCCAGGGCCGCGGCGCGGCCCAGATCCTCGACGATGGCGCGAAAAGTGACCTCGCGCTGCTCGGGCTCCGGCGCGCGCAGCGCAGCCGACGGATGATAAGTCGCGACCAGCGCCGCGCCCGATGCGTGCTGCAACCGTTCGCTGCGAGCATCGCGGATCGAGAGTTTGCGACCGGCGAGTGCCTGCAGCGCGGTAGCACCGAGCGCCACGAGCACACGCGGTGCAATGCGTGCGATCTCCTCGTCGAGCCATACCTCGCACGCCGCGATCTCCTTCTGCGACGGCGTCTTGTGGATGCGGCGCTTGCCGCGCGGTTCCCACTTGAAGTGCTTCACCGCGTTGGTGATGTACACCTCCGCGGCCGGGATGCCGGCCTCCTCGAGCGCCTTCTGAAGGACCTTGCCGGCCGGGCCGACAAAGGCCTCGCCGGCAAGGTCTTCCTCGTCCCCGGGTTGCTCGCCCACCAGCATCAGGCGCCCGTGCGCCGCTCCGCGACCCGGCACGCCCTGCGTGGCCTGCTTGTAGAGGTCGCAGCGGCGGCAGCTGTCGAGCTTGTCCTTGAAGGTTTCCTTAGACATGGCCAACGCGGTGCGCGCTGGATCGGTCGCGCTCTCCCGATTCGACAGCGATGGCGGTATAGCGTTGCGCTCAGCCCGTCTGGGCGGCCGAGACGTCGAAGATGTCCTTCCACGCCGCGTACGACGACCCGGCCCACCAGGGAAGCACCAGAAGCAGCGCGATGCCGTTGGTGATCAAGCCGACCAGAACGAGGGCGAACGAGAGGATGCCGTAGAGAAGCAGCGGCCGCACGTTGCGACCGAATGCAACGAGGCTGTCGCGGAAGGCGACGGCGAATCCGGTCGCGTCGAACAATGCCGCGAACGGCACGAAGGTGAGCGGCAGCGACACGAATACGCCCACGGCGTAGATCGCCAGGGCGTCGGAGGCCGCGAGTGTGCCCGTCGGGTTGGTCGTGCCGAGCAGGTCGTAGCTTGCGAGCCACTGCGCGGCAAGCACCTGCGCGGCAAACGCCGCGATGCTCGACAGCAACACCGCCGCGAGCGCCGAAGGCGTCGCGCCAAGCACGGCGAGCAAATGCATGGGTCGCGGTCGCTCGCCGCGGTCGGCCGCGAGCATCCCGTACAACATGCTGCACGCGATGACCGGCGTGACGAGCTGCGCGAGCACGCGACCGAACGTGGGGACGAGCTCGAAGGCAATTTCAGTCACCAGGGTGATGAACGCGAAGAGGCCGAACATCAACGGCGCGCGCTGCCACAGCAGCATCGCTTCCTTGTACCAATCGAGCGCGCGCCGGGTGGTGACCGCGCGGATGTGGCGGCCTTCCGCATCCGACGGTGCGACCTCCGGGGCTGGCGGCTCGTCCACGGCGCGAACCCCGGCGCTTCAGGCGGCTTCGCCGAGATACGCGGCGCGAACGCGCGGATCGTGAAGCAGCGACGAGGACGCGCCGGAGAAGGTGATCTCGCCCGATTCCATGACGTAACCGCGGTGGCTGACCTCGAGCGCGAGCTTGGCGTTCTGCTCGACCAGGAACAGCGTGACCCCTTCGCGCGAGATCGCCATGACGGTCTCGAAGACCTTTTGCACCATCAGTGGCGCAAGACCCATCGACGGTTCGTCGAGCAGGAGCAGCTTGGGACGCGACATGATCGCGCGTGCCATCGCGAGCATCTGCTGCTCGCCACCCGAGAGCGTCCCGGCGGTTTGCCGGCGGCGCTCCTTGAGGCGCGGGAACAGGTGAAAGACACGCTCGAGATCGGCGCGAATGCCCTCGCGGTCGTGGCGCGCATACGCACCCATCGCGAGATTCTCCTCGATGGTCAGCGCACCGAACACGCCCCTGCCTTCCGGGACCATCGCGAGCCCGCGGCGCACGATCTCGAAAGCCGGGCGCCCGGCGATGCTTTCACCTGCGTAGTGAATGGTGCCCGACTTGATGGGCAGCAGGCCGCAGATTCCCTTCAGCGTCGTGGTCTTGCCTGCACCGTTGGCGCCGATCAGGCACACCAGCTCGCCGGGTGCGATTTGCAGGTCGACGCCTTTCACCGCCTGGATGCCGCCGTAGGCGACCTTCAGGCCGCGGAGCTCAAGGAGGTGAGTCGAACTTGTCATGAACGGACAGGCGATGGGCGATAGGCGATGGTCCGAGCGGATGGCGCGATCGGAAACGCGCCAGTGCGCACGGCACCAAGAACACCGGAAGACCTGCAGGAGAAGTTGCGCAACATCATCGGATTGGTTATCGCGCGCTCGGAGCGCAGGACGTATCGCCTGTTTCCCATCGCCTGGCGCCTCATTTGGTCAGCGTCACATCCGCACCCAGATACGCCGCAATCACCTTCTCGTTCCGCTGCACCTCGGCGGCGGGGCCCTCTGCGATCTTCTTGCCGTAGTCGAGCACCAGCACGCGATCGCAAACCGACATGACGAGCTTCATGTCGTGCTCGATCAAGAGCACCGTGGTTCCGTCGCGCCGGATGTGCTCCAGCAGACCTTTGAGTCCCGCGGTCTCGGTTGCGTTCATGCCGGCTGCCGGCTCGTCGAGCGCCAGCAGCTTGGGATCGGTCGCAAGTGCGCGAGCGATCTCGAGGCGGCGCTGATCTCCGTAGGGCAGGTGCTTGGCGAGGTCGTTGGCGCGCTTGTGCACGCCGACGTATTCGAGGAGCTCGTAGGCGCGCCGCGTAATGGCCCTCTCCTCCTCGAGCGTGCGCGTGTTGCGGACGATGGCGCCGAAAACGGTGGCATGGGTCCGCACATGCCGGCCGATCATGACGTTCTCGAGCGCCGAGAGGTTGGCGAACAACCGGATGTTCTGGAACGTGCGCGCGATGCCGCGCTCGGCAACCTCGTGCGGCTTGAGCCCCGTGAGCGGCATCCCGTCGAAACTGAACGTCCCGCCGTCGGCGGCATAGATGCCGGTAAGGACGTTGAACAACGAGGTCTTGCCCGCGCCGTTGGGGCCGATGAGGCCGTAGATTTCGCCGCGATGAATGACGAAGTCGACTTGCGAGAGCGCCTGCACGCCGCCAAACCGCTTGCTGATACCGTCGGCGACCAGTAGCGGAATCGCGGTCATGCGACGTTGGATACGCGAGCGCTCTCGAGCTCGCGCTTGCGCAGCGCCGAGGGCAGGATGCCGGCGGGTCGAAACAGCATCATCACCACCAGCGTGAAGCCGAACAGCAGCATGCGGATGACCTCGGGATCGATCAGCATGCGGCCGAAGAGCTGTTGCTGCACCGGACCCACCGTATAGCGCAGCACCTCGGGAACGAACGACAGCAGCAGCGCGCCCAGGATGACGCCGAAAACATTGCCCATGCCGCCGAGGACGACCATCGCGAGCACGTTGACCGATTCCACCAGCACGAAGCTCTCGGGGCTGATGAACCCCTGGATCGCCGAGAACATGCCGCCCGCTACACCGCCGAACGACGCGCCCATCGCGAAGGCGAGCAGCTTCATGTTGCGCGTGTTGATGCCCATCGCGCGCGCGGCGACCTCGTCCTCGCGGATCGCCTCCCACGCCCGGCCGATGCGTGAATCCTGGAGCCGCAGGTTCAGCACGATGACGCCGATCAGCACGATCAGCAGCAGGTAGTAGTACTTCGTC
>DATKLH010000418.1:0-2375 GCA_035542515.1 Casimicrobiaceae bacterium | reverse complement strand
CGAAGACCACGCGTACGTCATCGAGCGCGACGCCGATCTGGTCGGCCGCGATCTGCGCGAAAGTCGTCTCGTGGCTCTGGCCATGCGAATGCGTCCCGACCAGCACCGTCACCTTGCCCGCGCGATCCATCCTCACGGTGGCGGTTTCATATCCCGCCATGCGCAGTCCCATCGCGAGCCATCCCGCGGTGCCGGGCGCGGTGGTTTCGACGTATGAGGCGATACCGAGGCCCATAAGGCGCCCGCCGTCGCGAGCGGTTTTCTGCTGCGCGCGAAAGTCTTCGTAGCCGATCATTTCGAGCGCCTTCGCGAGCGACTCCTGATGACTGCCGCTTTCGATCTGGAACCCGAGCACGTTGGTGTAGGGATGATCCTCGCGGCGAATCATGTTGCGCCGCCGCAGCTCGGCCGGATCGATTGCGAGCCGATGCGCGGCGATGTCGATAGTTCGTTCCATCGCGAAAACCGCCGCCGGTATGCCTACGCCGCGATACGCGCCGATCGTCGTCTTGTTGGTCGCGATCGAGAGCGCTTCGAAACCGTAGGCCGCGATCTTGTAAGGCCCCGGCATCGCAGACGCGGTTACGCCCGCCTCGAGGCCGGAGCTCCAGGGATGCTCGGTGTAGGCGCCGATGTCGCTCAAGCATCGCGAGCGCATTCCCAGGATCGTTCCGTCGTTGCGCAACGCTAACTCAGTGTTAACAACCTGATGCTTGGCGTGGAGCGAGGCGATCAGATTTTCGCGCCGATCTTCGATCCATTTGACCGGACAGCCCAGCTCACGCGAGGCATACGCGGTCACGATCTCTTCGGGAAAGACGTGCGCCTTGAGGCCGAAGCCGCCGCCGACGTCGGGCGCGACGACGCGCAGGCGATGCTCGGGGAAGTCGAGGATCTGCGCGAGATGCGTGCGCAGCACATGCGGGATCTGCGACGACGACCAGAACGTGAGCTGCTCGCTCGCCGGTTCGTAGCTCGCAAGACAGGCGCGGCCTTCCATCGGCAGCGCCGTGTGACGGCCCGTTGAGAAGCGTTCGGAGACTACGACGTCGGCTTCGGCAAAAGCGCGCGCCACCTCGCCGAACTCGGCTTTTACCGCGACGAGAATATTGTCGCCCCATTCGTCATGCACGAGCGGCGAGGCGGACTCGAGCGCGCGCTCCATATCGACCACCGGATCGAGCGGCTCGTAATCCACTTCGACGAGTTCGGCCGCATCTTCGGCGACATAGCGATCGTCGGCAACTACCGCCGCGACGGCTTCGCCGACGAAGCGCGCCTTGCCGCGCGCCAGCACCGGCCATTCGCAGGTCTTGTGCTGCGGCGAGCGCGAGGTTGGCTCCCATTCCACGCGCATCGCGGCCGCGCTGCCTTTCAGGTCCTCGGCGATAAACACTTTGTGAACGCCGGGATGCGCTCGCGCCGCCGATGCGTCAACGCGCAGGATCTTCGCGTGAGCGTGCGGGCTTCGCACGAAGGCGATCGCCAGCGTGCCAAGCAGGCGGAGGTCGTCCACGAACTGGCTCTTGCCCATCAGCGCGCGGCGATCCTCGACGCGGCGCACCGATGCGCCGACGAGTTTGCCGGTGCCGATAGGCGATGCCGCGTTACCTGCCATCGCCGCCTCGCGCGCCGATTGCCTGCATCACGGCCGCGACGATATTCGCATAGCCGGTGCATCGGCAGAGGTTGCCCGAAAGCGCCTCACGCACCGCGGCTTCGTCGGGGGACGTGCCATTTGAGAGCAGTTCGTAGGCAGTCATCAAAAATCCCGGCGTGCAGAAACCGCATTGCAGCGCATGGCATTCGTGGAACGCCTGCTGCAACGGATGCAGCTCGCCGCCGCGCGCCAGCCCCTCGGCGGTCAGAATGTCCGCGCCGTCGGCCTGCGCCGCGAACATCAGGCATGAGCGCACGCTGCGTCCGTTGAGGATCACGGTGCAGGCGCCGCAAACGCCGTGCTCGCATCCGAGGTGAGTCGCGGTCAGCCCGAGGTCGTCGCGAATAAAATCCGCCAGCAGCTTGCGCGCGCTCGTCTCGCGCCGGATCTCGCGCCCGTTGACGCGGAGCTTGATCGCGATCCGCTCGCGGAACTCCGAATCAGGCATGCTGATGCGCTCCTTGCGCTTCCGAAAGGCATTCGGCCAGTGCGCGATAGGCGAGCGTCACCGTAATGCGGCGGCGGAAATCCGCCGAGGCATGGATGTCCGCGCTCGGCTCGACAGCTTCCGACGCCATCCGCGCCGCGTCACGCAGCGCATCCGCATCGTGATGTGAAATCAACGAATCGAGACCTGTCACGAGCAGCGGCACGGGATGAGCGCCGCCGATGCACAGCTCGACCTTTGCAAGCCGCCCTGACGCGTCGAAGATCG
>DATKLH010000417.1:0-2620 GCA_035542515.1 Casimicrobiaceae bacterium | reverse complement strand
GAGCGCGCTGCGCAGCGCCTGCTTGAGCGCATCGCCCGCCCCGTCGGGATAGCGATTGAGCGCGACGTTTGCCGCGGCCGCCCCGATGCGCGCGCGCACCGCCGCGGGCAACCCGTACGGGTTTTCCATCGCATCGAGCTTGATCAGCCCGTCGGCCTTGGCGACCGGATATGCGGATAGCGCGCGCACATCGGCGCGCACGGTCGCTGCGACGCGCTCGGCGACGCTGGTCTGGTCGATGACGGGACGTGCACTCATCGCCGTCATACCGCGGCGTGCGACCAGTCGCACTGAAGCCTGAAATGGTTGCGATCGCAAGCGGCCGGATCGTCCGGCGCGCAGTGCATCGCAGCGACGAGTGTCATGAAGATAAGCTCGTCATTCGGTGATACGCGCCCCAGCCGAGCGCGCGTGAGCCGTGAGACCTTCCCCGGTGGCCAACGTTCGCGCGATCGGCCCGAGCGTCTGCGCGGCTTCGCGCGTCAGCCGCAACAGGCTCGTGCGCTTCTGGAAGTCGTACACGCCGAGCGGCGAGCTGAAGCGCGCCGTTCGCCCGGTCGGAAGCACGTGGTTGGGGCCGGCACAGTAGTCGCCGAGCGCTTCGGAAGCGTAGTGGCCCATGAAGATCGCGCCCGCGTGACGAATGTCGGGCAACAGGGCATCCGGGTCGTCCACCGCGAGCTCGAGATGCTCCGGCGCGACACGATTGGCGACGCGGCAGGCCTCAGCCAGGTCCGACACCTTGATCAATGCACCGCGGTGTGCGAACGACGCCGCGATGATGTCGGCGCGCGGCATTTCGGCGATCAGTCGTTGCGCGCTCGCCGCAACACGATCGATCAGCGTCGCATCCGGCGTCACCAGGATCGCCTGCGCGAGCTCGTCGTGCTCGGCCTGCGAGAACAGATCGATGGCAACCCAGTCGGGATGAGCGCTCGCATCGGCGATGACCAGGATCTCCGAGACGCCGGCGACCATGTCGATGCCGACCACGCCGAACACCTTGCGCTTCGCCGCCGCGACGTAGGCGTTTCCCGGTCCGCAGATCTTGTCCACGCGCGGGATCGTCGCGGTGCCGTACGCGAGCGCTGCGATCGCCTGTGCACCCCCGATGGTGAATGCACGCGTCACACCGGCGAGGTGGGCCGCCGCAAGGACCAGCGCGTTGCGGGCGCCGTCCGGCGTGGGAACGACCATCACGATCTCGGTCACGCCAGCGACGTGCGCGGGAATCGCGTTCATCAGCACCGACGAGGGATACGCCGCCTTGCCGCCGGGCACGTACAAGCCCACGCGATCGAGGGGGGTGATGCGCTGGCCGAGCTCGCTGCCATCGTCTTCGCGGAAGGTGAATCCGCCGTCCCTCTGCCGCTCGTGATACGCACGAATGCGATGCGCAGCCACGCGCAGCGCCTCGCGCTGATCCGCTGGCAGCGATTCGTACGCGTTGCGCATCTGTGCCGAAGTGATTTCCAGATCCGCGGCGCTTGAGACACGGAGCCGGTCGAAGCGTTGCGTGTAGTCGAGCAGCGCCGCGTCGCCGCGACCACGCACATCCGCAATGATCGTCGCGACGGTCGCGTCGATCTGCGGGTCCTGCGCCGCCTCGAAGCTGATCAGCGCATCGAGCGCCGCATCGAAGCCCGGCTCCCGCGCATCGAGCCTGCGCAGTTCGAGCACGGGCTGGGACGCGTTCATGCAACCGCCGGTTCGGGAATCGCGGCCGCCGCGCGGGCGAGAGCATCGATCACCGGCTTCACCTTGTCGAGCTTGAGCTTGAGCGCCCCGGGGTTGACGATGACACGCGCCGTGATCGGCATAATCTCCTCGACGGCGACCAGGTCGTTGGCCTTCAATGTGTTGCCGGTGGACACAAGGTCGACGATCGCGTCGGCGAGTCCCGCGAGCGGCGCGAGCTCCATCGAGCCGTACAGCTTGATCAGATCGACATGCATGCCTTTGGCGGCGAAATGCTCGCGCGCCGTTGCGACGTACTTGGTCGCGACGCGAATCCGAGCGCCGCGCTGGACCGTGCCGGCCCAGTCGAAACCGCGGCGCGTCGCAACCACCAGGCGGCATCTGCCGATGCGCAGGTCGACCGGCTGGTAGAGGCCCGCCCCGCCATGCTCGAGAAGCACATCCTTGCCGGCCACGCCGACATCCGCGGCGCCGTATTGCACGTAAGTCGGAACGTCGGTCGCGCGCAAGAGCACCAGCGACACACCGGGACGATTGGTCGCGAGGATCAGCTTGCGGGAGGTTTCCGGATTCTCGACCGGCACGATGCCGGCAGCCGCGAGCAGCGGCAACGCCTCCTCGAGGATGCGGCCCTTGGACATCGCGAGGGTGAGCACGGGCGTGGCCATGGGGAGATTTTACCGGAGCGCCGGCGCGGGACTAAAAAGGCAGGCGATGGGCGATGGGCCGCCATGGCCTATCGCGCATCGCGCTTCCACACGCAACGCCCGGCGACATACGTCGCTCGGACGCTGCGGTCGTCGCCAAGCGCCATCAGCACGGCGAGCGCCTCGTCGATGCCCTTCACGTGCTTCATGCGAAACGCCTGCAGCGGCGTTGCAGCGAGATCCAACACGCACAAGTCCGCGTCGCAGCCGGGCAG
>DATKLH010000416.1:0-8046 GCA_035542515.1 Casimicrobiaceae bacterium | reverse complement strand
CACCCAGCCACTCGTGGTGATCTCGCCGGCAAGGATCACGACCCCGGTCTTGACGAGCGTCTCGCAGGCGACGCGCCCGTGCGGGTCCTCGCGCAGGATCGCATCGAGCACCGCGTCGGAGATCTGGTCCGCGATCTTGTCCGGATGCCCCTCCGACACCGATTCCGATGTGAACAGAAAATCGCTCATCTACACTCCTACGGCTGAAAGGATTGCGGGCAGGTCCGATGGGTAACCGCTGGCGGACCGCGCGACAAGCGTCCGCGGCGCTGGTTCGACAAGTTGCGCCCGGGCGGTCGCGTGCTGAAGCCCGGCAGTCTAGCAGATTCCCGTTGACGCCCCGCTGCCCACCCGCGACACGGTCGCACCGGCCATGAGCGCTCCGATCCTGCCCGCCAGCCCTGCCGCGATCACGCGTTCCTGCGCGCTCCTGCGCGAAGGGTTCCTGGTCGCGTTCCCGACCGAAACGGTGTACGGACTCGGCGCCAACGCCAGCGACTCGGATGCGGTACGGCGCATCTTCGAGGCCAAGGGGCGGCCGGTCGATCACCCGGTGATCGTGCATCTCGCTTCGCCGCGGGACATGGAGCGCTGGGCGCGCGTCGTGCCCGACGATGCGCTGAAGCTCGCCCGGGCCTTCTGGCCGGGACCGCTCACCATGATCTTGCCGCGCGCCGGTCACGTGTCGGATGCCGTTACCGGAGGGCAGGACAGTGTCGGATTGCGCGTGCCGTCGCACCCCATCGCACGCGCGCTGTTGACCGAGTTCGGCGACGGCATTGCAGCTCCTTCGGCCAACCGATTCGGTCACGTCTCGGCCACCACCGCGCAACATGTCGCGCAAGACCTGGGCAATGCCGTTTCGTTGATTCTCGATGGCGGCGAATCCGACGTCGGGATCGAGAGCACCATTGTCTCGCTCTGCTCGTCCACGGCGATGGTGCTGCGGCCCGGGTATATCGGCGTCGAAGCGCTGACCGATACGCTGGGCTACGTGCCACGCACGCTGACCGCTTCAAGCGAAGCGCCGCGCGCGCCGGGCACGCTCGCAGCGCATTACGCGCCACACGCGCCGGCGTGGCTCGTGGCAGCCCATGCGGTACGCGCAGAGTGCGAAAGGTTGATGGATCGCGACGAGCGCGTCGGTGTCCTGGCGCGCACGTCCGGCCGACCGGAGGACTTCGACGGCGTCTGGATCAGCGCGCCGCACCAGGCCGCCGCTTACGCCCACGCGCTGTATGCGAACCTGCGCGCGCTCGATGCGGCCGCCGTCGACGTCATCCTCATCGAGCGCGTCCCCGACGATCCGCAGTGGCACGCCATCGGCGATCGACTCTCGCGTGCGGTGCGCGGAGAGCTCGACGACGTCGATTGATTCGCGCCGACTCCGAACAAGCCGCCCTGGATCGGTCGCGCTCTACGCCGAGTGCGATTCACCGGCGCTCTACTTCAGCAGGTCATCGAGCGTCGGGTCGTCGACGATCGCGCGCACGCCGCCAAGCGATGCGAAATGACGCACGGGATGGCCGAGCAGCGGATCGTTTTCGACCAGCGACGCGGCGGCGACGCCTGTCACGCGTTCGATCGCCGACGGCGCCATCGCTTCCACGCGCGCGTCGGGTAACGCGTAGAGCACATCCGCCTGGAGCGCGTTGACGAAAAACGCTGCGCTATGCCCGGTGCCGGCAAGCAATCCGACCAGGCGATGACCCCGCTGACGCAAAAGCGCAAGAACTGCTGCATGTTGCGCAAGATATTGCGACAGGAACAGGCGCTCGGCTCGCACGCTCGCCTCATGCCCGGCGCAATCCTCGACGATGCACAGCGGGAGCGGCGGTTGCCCATCCTGCGCCACGTGCGCAAGCAGGGCGTGGTCCATTGCATGCGATTGCGCGGCACCGAGCGAGAGACCGCCTAGCGGCGCGAGCAGGAACGCCTTCGGAGCGCGATAGAGGTTCGCTTCGATCGCCGCAACGGAGTCGAACAGACGCAGGGCAGGAAGACCGCTCGACAGCTCGCGCTGGGCCGCGGATGACGTCGTCTCGTCCAATCGCCGCGCGAGATCGCGCTGGCGAGCGGCAACGTCGTCGGCAAAGGCACAAGTGTTCTGCACGGCCCGCGCGATCCAGGCCCGTAGCGCTGTAGTCGAGTCATCGACAGGGTCGACAGCGCCCAGCGCAACTCGAGCGGCGGCACCGAAGATGGCATCGACCGAGCTTCGATCGGAGCTATCCAGCTCGCCGCGTCCCCTCACCGACTCGATCACCGCCGGGCCGGAAACGCCGATGCGTACGTGCGGCAATGCTGCGAGGCGATCGGTCGCGCACGCGACGATCGACATGCCACCGAATACATCGCCGACCGCCAACGCGATGCACGGGACACCCGCGCCTCGAAGGTCGAAGAGCGCCCGAAGGGCCTGTGCCAGCGCAAGCTCCGCCGCGTTGGCTTCGTGCAGTCGGACGCCGCCGGACGCGGCGAGGATCAGCACGCCAGCGGGGCGCTCGACGCGCGCTCGGTCGCACAACGAGCGCAGCGCCCCACCTTGTAGTGCACCTACGCTTCCGCGCAGGAAGCGCTCGTCCTGCGCTGCCACAAAGAGCGGTGCCCCATCGATGCGGATGCGCGCCAGCGCTATGCCATCGTCCTGCTGCGGTGCCACACCGAACCGCGACAGGTGCGGGCTTGCGCGCGGATCGTCGAGCCATTCGACGCTGCCGGCATCGGCGAGCGCCGCGACCCGGTCGCGATGGGCGAGCGCGCGCAGGGCAGGGCCCGAGCCGGAAGAATGCATGGGGATGGACGGCTGTGGAATAATCGCCGCCGAAGTCTACCGCGCAAGGCGGCAGTTAGACCGCTCCGGATGCGCGCAACTCGCTGCATGAACGCCAATCTCTATTCGCTGTTCGAGAGCCACTTTCCGTCCGGCACGGAGCAGCCCTGCATCCTGCATCCGGGCGGGCCGGTGGTGCACTACGACGATCTCGCGCGCTTGTCCGCGCAGATCGCGCACGCGCTGTGCCGCGCGGGCTGCCGGCCGGGGGACCGCGTCGCGGTCCAGACCGAGAAGCATTGGCACGTGCTCGCGCTGTATCTCGCGTGCCTGCGCGCCGGGCTCGTATACCTCCCGCTCAACACGGGGTACCAGAAAGGCGAGCTCAGTTATTTCTTCGGGAACGCCGAGCCGCGTGTGGTGGTTTGCGGCAACGACAATCTCGGCACGGTCGCCATATCGGCCGGGCCCGCCACCGTATTGACGCTCGATGCGTACGGGGGCGAGCTGATCGACCGGGCGATCGAGGAACCGCAGGCGTTCGAGACCGCGCCGCGCGCCCCCGACGACCTCGCGGCGATCGTCTACACCTCGGGCACCACCGGCCGGTCCAAGGGCGCGATGCTCAGCCATCGCAACCTGGCGTCCAACGCGTTGGCTCTGGTGGAGGCTTGGGGTTATACCGAGAGCGACATCCTGCTGCATGCCCTGCCGATTTACCACGTGCATGGCCTCTTTGTCGCGACGCACTGCACGTTGTTGTCGGGCGCACGCATGCTGTGGCTGCCCAAGTTCGACGCGCGCGAGGTGAGCACGCTGCTGCCGCACGCGAGCGTGCTGATGGGCGTACCGACCTACTATGCGCGACTGCTGCACGAGCCGACGTTCAATCGCGATCGCTGTCGCGGCGTCCGACTGTTCATCTCGGGATCGGCACCGTTGCTGCCGGAGACCTTCCAGGCGTTTCGGGCGCGCACCGGCCATGCGATCCTCGAGCGCTACGGGATGACCGAAACCGGCATGATCACCACCAACCCGCTCGACGGCGCGCGGGTCGCGGGAACGGTGGGCCGTCCGCTGCCCGGCGTTTCGGTGCGCGTGGTCGACAAGGAAGGCGGCCTGTGCGATCCGGGGGACATCGGCGGTGTGCAGGTCAAGGGACCGAACGTTTTCGCCGGCTACTGGCGCATGCCCGACAAGACTGCCGAGGACTTCACGCGCGATGGCTTCTTCAAGACCGGCGACGTCGGCGAATGGGTTGCATCCGGCGAGGGCCGCGGCTACCTGCGACTGGTCGGCCGCGCGAAGGATATGATCATCACCGGCGGCCTCAACGTCTATCCGTGCGAGATCGAAGAGCGCATCAACGAGATCGAGGGCGTGGTCGAGTCGGCGGTGATCGGCGTACCCCACGAGGACTACGGAGAGGCGGTCACCGCGGTGGTGGTCCTGGAGCCGGGTCACGACGTGATCGAGCAGCACATCCTCTCTTCACTGCGGCGCGAGATCGCGTCGTTCAAGATTCCCAAGCGCGTGTTCTTCGTCCACGAGCTGCCGCGTAACGCGATGGGCAAGGTGCAGAAGAACATCCTGCGCGAGCGCTATACGGCCACCGCGAACTGATCGGGCGCACGCGGGTCCGATACGCACGACCACGGAAACCGCCACGGCTCGCCGAAACAGCCGGTCGCGCCAAGACTCGATGATCGCTCCGCCCGCTACGATGCGCTACGTGTCGATGACACAACATGGTCCGGCGTCGATGCTTCGCGTCGCGCAGACCGAGGTGCCGATGCCGCGCCCTGGCGAGGTGCTGATCAAGGTCGCTTACGCCGGCGTGAATCGACCCGATGTCATCCAGCGCAGCGGCAACTACCCGCCGCCGGCGGACGCCTCGCCAATCCTTGGACTCGAGGTCGCCGGCACGATCGTCGCGCTGGGCGACGCGGTGCGCGAGTGGAAAGTGGGCGACCGCGTTTGCGCGTTGACGCCAGGTGGCGGTTACGCGGAGTACTGCACCACGCCTTGTGTCCTTTGCCTGCCGATCCCCGACAGCCTCACGCTCGTCGAAGCGGCGAGCCTGCCGGAGAATTTCTACACGGTCTGGCACAACCTCTTCGAGCGAGCCGGCTTGCAGGGCGGCGAGTCGATGCTCGTGCACGGCGGTTCGAGCGGGATCGGACTCACGGCGATCCAGCTCGCCAAGGCCTTCGGCGCGACGATCCTCACCACGGTCGGCAATACGGAGAAGGCGGCGTTCTGCCGTGAAGCGGGTGCGGACTACGCGATCAACTATCGCGAGCAGGATTTCGAGGAAGAAGTGAAGTCGATCACGCAGGGCCGCGGCGTCGATGTGGTGCTCGACATGGTGGGTGGCGATTACATCGCGCGGAACCTCCGCTGCCTGGCGGTCGACGGTCGGCTCGCGATCATCGCGTTCCTGCAGGGCAGCAAGGTGAACGTCGACTGGCGACCGATCATGAGCAACCGCCTCACCGTGACCGGCTCCACCATGCGAGCGAGTCCGCTTGCACGCAAGGCGCAAATCGCGAAGGCCCTGCGTGAGCGCGTCTGGCCGCTGTTCGACCAGCACAAGCTGCGCACCTTCGTCTACAAGGTGTTCCCGATGGAGGACGCCGCGGGTGCGCACGAGCTCATGGAGTCGTCGCAGCACATCGGCAAGATCATGCTCGAGGTATCGCCGCCCGACGCGGTAGTGGCAGGCAAGAGTCGCGCGATCGCATGAAAGGCGGTGTCAATCGCGCACATCGCCACTGATCACACGATACTTTGGCCGGGTCGACAGGAGCGCGCAAAAAGCAATGGGCCTACCGCACGCGGTCGACGTGCGGCGGCACAGTTGTCGATGACGCTCATCGCCGGCCTTCATCGCGTCGGATGTGCCGCGCGGTCTTGGCGTAGTGCGCCGCACGGTCGGAAACGCGCCGGTACTCAGCTCGCCGCGTGGTTAGCGATCCGCCTGCGAGTGCCGGTGCAATTCCGCGCGGTCTACGCAGCGGGCCCCGGCTCACGAACTTCAATCGCCGACGCGATGCCGGATACACGGCCGGCAAACGAACTGCTGACGACTATTGCTTCGTATCGGTGGTCGGGGTGGACTTGGCCTGGCTCGGCCCGAACGGTGAGCTCGGCGCCGGCGACTTGGTCTTGTCCTGCTTGGGTTTCTTCTTTTCCTTCCACTTCCGCATCTGACCTTTCGCCATGTGTGTCTCCGGGGGCGGTCGGTGGGGAGGCCTTGCGCGAGAAACGGGTCGCGCGGGGCGGTACACAAACTCTAACGACTGGTCCGGGTTGCCAAGCGGCAACGGCCCGGCGCATGCACGGCGCGGTTCAGACGCCCGCCCGCAACGACGTTCTATCGTCCGGGCGGCCACGCACACACGCGCAACGTTACACCAATCCGGCACCTCTGGCCCACTTGTACTTCGCGCCGAGGACCTGCACCGGCATCTCGGTGGAATACGGGTACGCCGGGATGCCATGATCGAACAGGTATTCCGCCGCCTCCTCGACCTGCACGTCACCGGCCAGCGAGGCGACGACCGGCTTGTGGATGCCCTTCGCCTTCATCTCGTCGATCACCTCGACCATGATCTTGGCGAAGACCATCGGCGGGGTGATGATCGTATGCCAGTAACCGAGGATCAGCGAATGGATGCGCGGATCCTCGAGGCCCAGGCGCACGGTGTTCTGGTAGGTCTTCGGCGGCTCGCCGCCGGTGATGTCCACGGGGTTGCCCGCTGCGCCGAACGGCGGAATGAACTTGCGAAACGCCTTGTCGAGATCGTCGGGCATCGCCATGAGCTTCAGTCCATTGTCCACGCATGCGTCGGACAACAGCACACCCGAGCCACCCGCCCCGGTGATGATCACCACGTTCTCGCCCTTCGGGGTGGGCAGCACCGGGATCGCGCGCGCGTATTCGAGCATCTCGCGCAGTGCCCTGGCGCGAATGACGCCCGACTGCTTGAACACGTCGTCGTAGATCTTGTCGTTGCCCGCGAGCGCCCCGGTGTGCGAGGACGCCGCGCGCGCGCCCATGCTCGTGCGTCCCGCCTTGAGAACGACCACCGGCTTCTTCTTCGACACGCGCTTGGCCACTTCGGCAAACGCACGTCCGTCCTTCAGATCCTCGCAGTGCTGCACGATGATGTGCGTGTTCTCGTCCTGCTCGAAGAAGGCGAGCAGGTCGTCCTCGTCGATGTCGCTCTTGTTGCCGAGGCCCACGATCGCGGACACGCCCATCTTGGCCGAGCGCGAAAAACCGATGATCGCCATGCCGATGCCGCCCGACTGCGACGATAGCGCCGCATGGCCCTTCACGTCGTAGGCGGTGCAGAACGTCGCGCACAGGTTCTTCCACGTGTAGTAGAAACCGTAGATGTTGGGGCCCATCAGGCGCACGCCGTACTTGCGGCCGATCGCCTGGATCTCCATCTGCCCTTCCACGTTGCCGGTTTCGGCGAAGCCGGAGGGGATGAGCACCGCGCCGGGGACCTTCTTCTCGCCGCATTCGACGAGCGCCGCGGCGACGAACTTCGCAGGGATCGCGAACACGGCGACATCGACGGTTCCCGGCACGTCCTTCACGCTCTTGTACGCCGGGAGCCCCATGATCTCCGCGGCCCCGGGATTGATCGGGTAGATCTTGCCCTTGTAGCCGCCGTTGATCAGGTTCTTCATCACCGAGTTGCCGATCTTGCCGGTCTCGTCGGAGGCGCCGATCACGGCGACCGCCTCCGGCTTCATGATGCGGTTCATGTCGCGCACGATGTCCTCGTGCTTCGGGCGGTAGCGGGCGGGCGCAGGGTTCCAGTCCAGCACGATGCGAACGTCGGCGGCCACCGCACCCGCCTTGCTGGCGAACACGGGATTGAGGTCCATCTCGGCGATCTCGGGAAAGTCCGAGACGAGCTGCGAGACGCTGCGGATCATTCCCGCGAGCGCGTTGCGATTCACCGGCTCCGACCCGCGCACGCCCTTCAGGATCTCGGCGGCGGCGATGCCGTCGAGCATCGACAGCGCGTCGTCCTTCGACGCCGGCGCGAGCCGGAACGTGACGTCCTTCATGACCTCGACGAGCACGCCGCCCAGGCCGAAGGCGACGAGCTTGCCGAACGACGGATCGGTGACGGCGCCGATGATCACCTCCTGGCCGCCGCCGACCATCTGCTGGACCTGCACGCCGAGGAGCTCGGCCTTGCGGTCGTACTTCTTCGCGTTCGCCATGATCGTCGCGAAGCCCTTGCGGA
>DATKLH010000415.1:0-2690 GCA_035542515.1 Casimicrobiaceae bacterium | reverse complement strand
GACGTGCAGGATCGCGGCCACGCGCGCGTAAGTCGCGTAGGGGTTGGCGCTGATCAGCCGTGGCAGCGTGGTGATGTCCGCGTCCGCTTCGGAGACGATCACCGCGGAGGCGCGCGTGTCGTGGAGCTTGGTGCGATAGCGGGCGCTCGTGACAAACGTGATCGAGCCCGGTTGCGCATGCTCGAGCGTGCCGACGCGCTCGACCCGGATGTCGTCACCGGCCACGCGCGAGCCGGTGCGCGCGGCGAGCTCGGAGAGCAGATGACCCGACGCCAGCGGAGCGTTCATCGCCGTGCGGTGCCATCCGGACAAGCGATGGGCACCCGGGTTGCAGCGCGGCGCACCGCGTCGAAATCGGCGCGGCGGGGATGCGCTGGGATGAGCTTCGTCATGCCGAACACGAAGCTCGACGGGTCCTATTTGTCGGCGAGCGCCTTGATCACCTTGTCGGTGATGTCGATGCGCTGGCTCGCGAAGACCACCGGGTCCTGCAGGATGAGATCGAACTTCTCGGTTTCAGCGATCTGCTGGATGACCTTGTTCGCGCGTTCCTGGATGCCTGCCAGCTCTTCGTTGCGGCGCAGGTTCACGTCCTCGCGGAATTCGCGCTGCATGCGCTGCAGGTCGCGCGTCTGGTTGGCGAGATCGCGCTCGCGGTTGCGACGATCGGCTTCCGCCATGGTCGGGCCATCCTTGTCGAGCGTCGCCTGCAGGTCGCGCAGCTGGCGCGACAGGCGCTGGATCTCGCCGTCGCGGGTCGCGAACTCGCGCTCGAGCTTTTGCTGTGCGCGCTTCGCCGGCGCCGCTTCGCGGAACAGGCGCTCGGTGTTCACGAAGCCGATCTTGTATTCGGCGGCGAGCGCGCCGGCCGCCGCGAGCATCGCCACCACGGCGACGATGCAACGTGCGATGCGTCTCACGGGATCTCCCTGCCGTTGACCGCGCATGTTGTTGTCAGAATGCATTGCCTGCCTGGAACTGGAAGCGCTGGATGCGATCTCCCGGTTGCTGGTTGAGCGGCAGGCCGTAGCTGAAGCGCAGCGGTCCGATCGGCGAGTTCCACGAAAGGCCGAGACCCGCGGAGTAGCGGAACGACTCGAAGTCCGGCTGCAGGCCATGATCGTAGATCTGGCCTGCATCGAAGAATACGCTTGCGCGCACCTGCTTCTCGCCTTTCAGGATCGGATAGAACACCTCGGCGCCGCCGACCAGCTGGCGCCGGCCGCCCAGCGCGTTGCCGAACTCGTCGCGCGGACCGAGCGATGCCGTATCGTACCCGCGCACCGAGTTGTTGCCGCCCGCGAAGAACGCCTTGAAAAACGGCAGCGGCTTGCCGCTGTACCCGTCGCCGTAGCCGAGGTCGGCGCGCACGAGTCCGACCAGGCTGCCGAACAGCGGCCAGTACACCGAATGCGTGTAATGCACCTTGTAATAGGCAAGGTCCCCGAACGGGAAGCCAGTCTCGACCAGGATGCTCTGCAGCTGCCCCGAGGAAGGATAGAGGATGTCGTCGCGGGTGTCACGAGACCAGCCGACGGTCCCGATATAGGCGTTGGATACAAAACCGAAGTCGCGCACGAACTGGACATAGATCGGCGGAGTGTTGTCGAACAGCGACAGTTTGGTGTTCTCGTAGCGGAGGCCGAAGTTGACCGTGTCGGTCTCGGTGATCGGAACGCCGAAGCTCACCGCAGTGCCGTAGGTGCGCGATGCGTATTGCGCGATGGCGAGGCCGGTCGGGTCCAGGCTCTTCTCGTAGAGCTCGAGGGTGCGCGACACGCCGTCGACGGTCCAGTACGGCTCGGTGAACGTCGCGGCGTAGGTTCGGTTGTAGCGGCTGGTGTTGACGCTCAGCCCGAGCGCGTTGCCCGACCCGAAGATGTTCTGTTGCGAGACCGAGCCGCTCAGCACCACGCCTTCCGCGCTCGAGTAACCGACGCCGAACAGCAGGTTGCCGGTGGCCTTCTCGGCGACGGTGACGTCGATGTCGACCTGGTCGACCGTCCCGGTGACCGCCGGCGTCTCGATGGTAACGTCATCGAAGTAGCCCAGCCGCTTGGTACGCACCTTGGAACGCTCGATGCGCGGACCGTCGTACCACGCGCCTTCCATCTGCCGGAATTCGCGGCGGATCACCTCGTCGCGCGTCTTGCTGTTGCCGATGATGTTGATCTTGCGCACGTACGCACGACGTCCGGGATCGACGTAGATGGTGAACGCGACGGTGCTCTTCTCGCGGTCCACTTCGGGAACCGCGTTCACGTTGGCGAACGCGTAACCTTCGGCCCCGAGCCGGTCGCTGATGTCGCGCGCACTCGCCTGCAGACGCTCGCGCGAGAACGTGTCGCCGGGATGCACGCGGATCAGCGCCTCGAGCTCCGAGGCCGGCACCGTGAGGTCGCCGGTGAGCTTGATGTCGCTCACGGAGTAGCGCGGCCCCTCGGTGATGTTGACCGTGATGTAGATGTCCTCCTTGTCGGGCGTGATGGACACCTGCGTGGAATCGACGTTGAACTCGAGGTAGCCGCGGTTCTGGTAGAAGCTGCGCAGCGCTTCGAGGTCGCCCTGCAGCTTCTGCTTGCTGTACTGGTCGTTCTTGGTGTACCAGGTGAACCAGCCCGGCGTGGTGAGCGTCATCTCGTCGAGCAGCTGCTTCTCGGTGAAGGCCTTGTTGCCGACGATGTTGATGC
>DATKLH010000414.1:0-7066 GCA_035542515.1 Casimicrobiaceae bacterium | reverse complement strand
CGATGCAATGGCGTGCCGCCGATCTCGATTCGACGCACTGACCCGATGCGTTGATGCCTCCTCGACGACGTCGACGCGACAATGCTGCGGGGCTGCTATGCTGCCCCGATGGCACTCAAGGCGACGATCTACAAGGCCGATCTATCGATCGCCGACATCGACCGCGGCTATTACGCCGATCATGCGCTGACCCTCGCGCGGCATCCCTCCGAGACGAACGAGCGGATGATGGTGCGCCTACTCGCGTTCGCGCTACACGCCCATGAGGCGCTCGAGTTCGGTCGCGGACTCAGCACCGAGGACGAGCCCGATCTTTGGCGCCGCGATTTGACCGGCGCCATCGAGCAATGGATCGACGTCGGGCTGCCCGACGAGCGCGAGCTGCGCAAGGCATGCGGCCGCGCGCGCGAGGTTCATGTGATCGCCTATGGCGGCCGTGCGGTGGACCTGTGGTGGGAGGGCGCGCGCGACAAGCTCGACCGACTGGATCGTCTGTCGGTGCGCGAGGTGCCGATCGAGGCGAGCAGGGCGCTGGCCGCACTGGCGGAGCGCTCCATGCGGCTTCAGGTCACGATCCAGGAGGGACACGTCCTGGTCGTGGAAGGATCGAGGTCGGTCGCGGTGGAGCTGGGCGCGAGGAAGTGAGCAAGCAGTCTTCGAATTCCCCTCACCCCGCCCTCTCCCCGCGGTGCAGGGAGAGGGAGCAGATAGGTACCTCGCCCCGCTTGCGGGGAGAGGTCGCGCGCCGCTTATGCGGCGCGCGGGTGAGGGGCATGAATCGATTTCTAGATAGGTCCTAGTGACCGGGGGCGAGCACGATATTTTGGGCCGGATGACGTGGCCTGCACTACAGCCGCATCATCATCATGGCCGACGCCGCTGTCGACGGCAGGACGATATAGTCGGCGTGCTGCGACGCGCCGCGTGCTGTTCCGTCTACGCGCTCTTCTCGATCCACGACCGGTGTCCCGACGGGTCTAGCGTAATGCGAAGCTGTCGCAGGACCTGGGTGCCCACGTTGACTTCCTGCACGAGATCCGTGAATCGCACCTCGGGCGAATCCAGCGTGAGCGGACCGATTCGCAGCGGGCCCGCGATCTTCGCCTTGTAGATCGCTTGCTCGCCCCAGTGCGTGCGCACCGTTCCGGATTGCTCCAGCGGCCCCTGCAGGGGCAGGCTCTCGGCGTAACGCTTCGGGAACAGGACGGTGATCGGCGAACCGGTGTCGAGATGCGCGGCGAACTTCCTGCCGCCGACCTCGACGTCGACCGTCGGCAGAGCGAACGGTGGCGCGGAATACGCGTTGGCTTCGCCGCGCTTCGCAGTCGCTTCATTCTTGTCGCAAACGGTCAGGCGCGCGTGACCGAGGTCTAGCTCGACCAGTCGGTCGCCGAACACCGAAGGACTCAAGACGATCGCCACGTTGGGCAGCGGTGACGCGATCGCCGGCGCAGACACATCGCCTACCGGGTAAGCGCCGACCGCGAGTCCTGGCAGTGTCACCTGGAAGCCGTTCGCAGCGCCATGCCCTGAGTAAGGAGGCTCGAGCGGACCCGAACGTGAGAGACCTAGCTCGGCGGTCTTCTCGACGTTGACGATGGTCGCCATCGCGCCCGTGTCGAACACTGCCTTCGCTGTTCGACCGTTGGCGAGGCTGATGTCGACGGCCGGTCGCGGTCCGCCAATTTCCAGCGGTATGGGCGCAGCGCATTGCGCATTCGCTGACGCGCCCACGAGCGCGTTGACGGTCATCAATGCCGCGACGGCGATGCGTGAGCGGATCATGTTGGAAGTCGGCGGCACGCAGATATGCGCGGTCGAACACCGCCGCACGATTCTAGGGTCATCTGCGGCTCGCCGCGCAACGATGGCACCTGCCCCGGCGAAATATCGAAGACCTTCCGGCTCGCTCGTATCGTGCAGGACGAACTGCGGGTGGCCGCGTTGGATGTCGATTTCCTCGACCTGAGTCTGCTCAGCTCCGAGTACGGCCGCAGGATCCATCCGTGCAAGGGCTGTGTGTCGACGGCGCAACCGCTGTGTCATTGGCCGTGCAGTTGCTATCCGAATCATTCGCTTGGCCAGGCCAACGACTGGATGAACGAGATCTACGAGCGCTGGACGCTCGCGCGCGCCGTGGCGCGCTACACGCAAGCGCTGCGTTCCGGTTCGCTCACGGTCGAGACGGCGAAGCTTGCGCGCCCACGGCTGGACGGGAAGTAAAGTGAAAGGTGCCTGCCGCTCCCGTTGGCCATGCCGACCGTCGTCGCGGGGCAGGATCGTGCCCCTGGTCGGCGTCGGGGACTGCGGACTTCGGTGATAGGTGGCAGCCGAGTGTCGGCTATCGGGCGGAAGAGCGGTCTCTGACATTGCATTAAGTCGGTATCATCGAGGGAGGACGCTCTTCCAGGCTGCTTGATGCCCGATACCCCTGCCGGCACCGTCACGCTCCTCTTCAGCGATATCGAGGGCAGCACGCGCCTGTGGGAAACGCAGGCCGTCGCGATGCGCGCAGCACTCGGGCGCCACGACTTGCTGATGCGCCACTGCATCGAGGAGCGCCGAGGCTACATCTTCAAGACGGCTGGCGATGCGTTCTGCGCGGCGTTCCATACCGCGTCGGACGCGCTGGTCGCGGCGCTCGACGCCCAGCGTGCATTGCAGCGCGAGCCCTGGCCGGAGGGCGCGCGGCTCGCGGTGCGCATGGCGCTGCACACCGGCGCGGTCGAGCTGCGTGACGGCGACTATTTCGGCTCACCGCTGAACCGCGTTGCGCGCCTGCTCGCGGCCGCGCATGGCGGACAGACGCTGCTGTCCGAAGCCACGCACGATCTCTGTCGCGATCACCTGCCGCCGCTCGTGGGCATCAAGTCGCTGGGTGCGCACGCGCTCAAGGACCTCGAGCGTCCGGAGTTCGTTTACCAGGCCGGCCACCCGGAGCTGCCCCTGACGTTTCCGGCGCTGAAGGCGCAGATCGCGCCGCTCGAGAAGGACGCGCCGTCGATCGCGGTGCTGCCGTTCGTCAACATGAGCCGGGACGAGGAGAACGAATACTTCGCCGACGGGCTCTCCGAGGAACTGTTGAACGTCCTCGCGAAAATCCGCGGCCTGCGCGTCGCGTCGCGCACGTCGGCGTTCTCGTTCAAGGGCAAGGACGTCGACATTCCGACCGTCGCGCGCAAGCTCAACGTTGCAACGGTGCTCGAAGGCAGCGTGCGCAAATCGGGCAAGCGCGTTCGCATCACCGCGCAGTTGATCGAAGTCGCGTCCGACTCGCACTTGTGGTCGGAGACCTACGATCGCGAGCTCGACGACATCTTCGCCGTGCAGGACGACATCGCGCAGTCGGTGGTGAAGGAGTTGCGCGCCGCGCTGATGGGAAAGACTGCGGACGATGCGACCGAAGCCGCAGCCGCCGCCGTGCGCAAGGCCGCCACCGGGCGCACGGAGAATACCGAAGCGTTCCAGCTCTACCTGCAGGGCAAGTTCGCAGGCGAACGGTTGACGCAGGCCGACACGGATGGCGCGACAGCGCTGTTCAAGCGCGCGCTGGAGATCGAGCCGGATTTCGCGCTGGCGTGGGCGGAGCTCGCGCGGATGCATCAGCTCCAGGCCGGATATGGCTTCGCGCCGATCGCGCAAGGCTACGCGCTCGCCCGCGAGGCCGCACTGACCGCCTTGCGCATCGCACCCGACCTCGCCGAAGGGCACGTGGAGCTCGCGTCGGTTCAGCTCATGCACGACTGGGACTGGAAAGCCGCGGAAGTGTCGATCAATCGCGCGCTGGCGATCGCGCCGGGCTACGCCCGCGCGGTGCGGAGTGCGGCAAGCATAGCGCGAGTGCAGGGAAGGATGGACGAAGCGCTCGAGCTCTCACGCAAGTCGGTCGCGCTCGACCCGTTGTCGGCGCGCATGCACCGCGACGCGTCGATCATTACCTTCATGACCGAGCGGTTCGAGGAATGCGCGCAATCGCTCGAGCTCGCCATCGGCATTGCACCGAACCAGGGCTTGGCGCACGCCTTCCTTGCCATCACCCGACTCGTCCAGGATCGACCGGAGGAAGCGCTGCAGCTTGCTGAACGCGAATCGCATGACGTGTTTCGACTGCTCGCCATCTGCATGATCACGCACAGGCTCGGATTGCACAGTGAATCGGATGCCGCGCTGCGCGAGCTCAGCGACGTCTACGGCTGGACCGCGGCCTACCAGATCGCCGAGGCGTGCGCATTCCGCGGCGAGGTCGACAACGCATTCGCATGGCTCGACCGCGGCTACGCCCAGCGCGACCCCGGCATGATGTTCATCAAGAACGATTGGCTGTTGCGGCCGCTGCACCACGATGCGCGGTGGGTCGCGATGCTGGAGCGCATGGGGCTGTAGCCGGGCGCAGACCGCGCGGCGGCGGTGGTGCTTTTGTGCGCTATCCGCTGCGGGGCATCGATGCCTCACGAGGGCGTCCGATTGCATCCCCATGCAAGCGGAACGGCGCGAGTGTTGTTACAGTGCGCGCTGGGAGGATCAAGCGATGGCTGACGAAAAGATCCAGGTGCGCGTTACCGCAACGGGGCAGCTGCTCGATGTCGTCGTCTTCAACAAGCGACTCGACGCCATCACGGTCGTGCTGGGCGAGGGCGTGCACAACGTTCGCGTGGACCTGACGCCGACGCGCAACGGCATGGCATATGCCGGCAAGGCGTTAGGGCGCGAGATCGTCTACGAACGCAGCCGCGAGGATGTGAAGGCCGATCTTGCGCGGGCAGCGGGATTTCGGGACTTCAAGCGCTGAAAAAGGTTGTACGAAGAAACCGGGGAGGGCTGAGACGCATTGCGTAGCCTGCTTCGAACGTACGAGTCGGGCGGACTACCTGGAAATTCGAGTCTGACCCTGCATCGTTTCTCGGTCGCCCGTCCTCTCTTGCTACGTGCACCCCATCCCCGCCGCGGCCTCCTTGGCCGGCAGGTTGAATTCGAAGTCGAACGTGAACGACGTCTTGTCGCGGCTGCCGACGATCTTGCCCGACAGCGCACCGCCGGGCTTGACGTCGCCGGTCATCCTCTCGACCTTGAAGTCCTTGGGCGATTCGACCACCCATTGCACGCCCGCCAACGGCGACTTGGCATGGTTGGTATTGAGATCGATGGATTTGACGGCCGCCGCCGAGGCAGTTTCCTTGCCTCCGCCCGGGCAGAACATGATGATCGCCATCGTGCGCTGCTTGCCACCCTTGGCGCCTTCGGCATAGGACGACATCTGGAAGTTCGCGGCTTCGTCCGGCGCGATGGGATCCTCGCTGAACCAGATCGCGACGCTGTGCTGATCGCCATACAGCGCCGCGACGCAGTTGGTCGCCGCGAATTTCTCCCCACCCATGGTCCCGGTTGCCGAACATCGCGTCTTCACGGGAACGCTTGCCGCCGCGCGCGCACCTGACATTCCACTCGACGCCGAAGCCGACGTCGCCGCGCTACCCGGCATCGGCTGGCCGACCTTCCACGCATCGGCCAACGCGAGGGCGCTGCGCCTCTGGTCAGGCGTGAGCTGCTTCGCGATGTCGTTCCGGTAATCGACGTATTCCTTGCTGCCATCCCGCGCCGCGATTGCGGCGTTGGCGAGCGCGAGGACCGGATCCTTCGCCACGCCCGAACCGTTCTGATAGACGACGCCCAGCTTGAACTGCGCGTCCGGATTGCCCTGCATCGCCGACTTGCGCCACCAGTCGATCGCCTGCGCATAGTCCTTAGCTACGCCCGCACCCTTGGCGTACATCAATCCGAGGTTGTATTGCGCGGTCGCGTCGCCTTGCAGGGCCGCTTTTCGGAACCACGCGACGGCTTGCACGTCGTCCTGCTGCACACCGTCGCCGGTCGCGTAGATGACTCCCAATTCCTGCTGCGCGTCGGCATGGTCTTGCGCCGCGGCCTTGCGTATCCAGGCGACGCCTTGCGCCTGATCCTTCGGATAACCGTTGCCGAACTCGTACAGCCGTCCGATTCGATATTGGGCTTCGGGGTCTCCGCGCTCCGCCAGCGGGCGATATTCCTTGATGGCCCTGGCGTAGTCCTTCCTGATCAGCGCCTCGTAACCTTCCTTGAGGCCGGCGAGGGCGACGTTGGAGCACAACATGGCGGAGATCATGAGCAGGATGCGCAGATGCATGACTTCTCCCGAGAAGGTTGGCGATGCAGCGTTCTGAACCTACCTGTTCATCCGTCTTTACCCACGCGGATCCACATACTCTACATTCCTACCTGAAGTACATGTGCGCTGCCAGAACCAACAACGCAACAGCGATGACGAACGCGAATATCCAGCTTCGCGGCACGCGCGGTTCGAGAACACAATCGCCGGGTCGCTTCGGGTTGTAACGAACATCGACCGCGGTGCCGACTGCGTAACGGTCTGCGGTCTTCTGCGCAAAATCCGCGACGCCTCTATTCATGCCGGGACTTTGTGCAATTCGATCGCCGCTAAACCGTTGTCCGGCGACTTCATACTCGTAGTGCACGACGGGACGATAGAGTGTCATGCGCGCACGCGCGCCGCCAAATTTGCCGGTGCCCGCATCGGTGCGATACTCCTCGACCTTCGATGACAGCACGCGCCCCCGTGCGATCGGCCATCGCTTCATCGCCGCCGCCTCCCTCAGCGAGATCACGACCAGCGCGAGGATCGCCGCTCCGAATCCGGCGCACATCAGCGCGATGAGAGCGTCGTCGGACATGCCGAAGGGTGGTTGATCGGACTATGCCGCTGCAACGCGTTTGGCAAGCGGGAGCGGCGTTGCCGATTTTGCGTCGAACAGCGGCGGGCGAAGATGGCCGCCGCATCATCGCACAGGTGCGGATGGCTCGCCGAAAATCGTATCGGATCTAGTGTCCCGTTCCGGAAATACCTTGCACAAAAGCGGACGAGAAATGACGCGCTGCATTGTCGCGAACCTTGCGGATATTCCCTATATCCGCTGCGGCCCGCTTCGCCCAGCGCGCCATTTTCGCCACTTTTGCACGAAGGTTCGCGCCCCCGATCCGATAGTTTGGCAAGTTATCTCCGGAACGGAACACT
>DATKLH010000413.1:0-2139 GCA_035542515.1 Casimicrobiaceae bacterium | reverse complement strand
GAGAGATAGTGGGATGCGGAGGTCGCGGGCGTGATCGGGTACATCGCGCAGATTTCCATGCCCGATGCCAGCACGCCCAGCGCGAGCGCGGTGTTGCCGTTCGCAACGATCTGCGGCTCGGTCACGCGCTTCGCGGGGATGGTCCAGCGGAAGTCGAGGTTCGCCTCGGCCCATGCGTAGCCGAGCTCGAGCAGCTTGATGTTGGTCTCGATGACGCTGGCCGCCTTCTTGCCGAAGGTCTGTGCGATCTGCTCGTGAGCGAGCTTGAGATCGAGGCTGTAGAGATTGCACAGCATGCCCAGCGCGAACATGTTCTTGCCGCGCCGCGCGTCGGGAACGATGGTGCGGCATTCGCGCTCCATCGGCACTTCGTAGACGCGATAGCCGTCCGCGACCAGGCGCTCGTAGGTCTGTGCGTACGAGTCGGCGATCGCCGGATCGGCGTCGTCGCGCCACATGCTTTCGAGGAGGATGACGCAACCGCGCTTCAACTCGCCCGCGCGTACGCGTCCCAGCAGCACCTGCTCGTTGAAGGCGACCACCAGGTCGGTTTCGTCGCCGCCGTTGGTGACCGGTCCCGAGCCGAGTCGGATGCGATTGCCGCTCGCACCGGCGACGCTGCGAGCGGGCGGGCGGATCTCGGCGGGGATGATCTCGACGGTCCACACGCCATTGCCCATGCGCGCTGCGATCGAGCCCAGCGCTTGGCCGCAGCGCTGCGCGCCTTCGCCGGAATCGCTGATGATCTCGATCACGTTCTGCGCGAGCTCGACAGCCTTCTTGCGACTGGTCGCGGTGCGGCGTGGTCGTTGCGCGAGGTCCTGTTCGATGGCGATTGCGGTCATGGAAGTCCGGGAAAGACAGGAACGGTTTTGGGTTCGAGGTGTGAGGGTGCCCGAGCGAGCATTCACGCGAGACGCATGCGCACGAAGTTGCGTTCACGCGCGGTGATGCCGAAGTACTTTTGCACCGGGCCCGCTGCATCGCTTGCATACGGCGCGTGGATGTCGCGCAGGCCGAGGTACTCCTTCATGCTGCGCGCTGCTTTGCGGCCGGCACCCATCGCCTCGATGACGGTTGCGGCACCCGTCACGATGTCGCCACCGGCGAACACGCCGGGCAGCGACGTCGCGAGGCTCGCATCGGCGTCGATGTAACCGCGCTTGTTCAGCTTCAGACGCGAGGTCTGGCCGATGATGGGGTTCGCGTTGGTGCCGATCGCGAACACGACCAGGTCCGTTTCCAGGTCGTGCTCGCTGCCTTGCACCGGAACCGGACGACGCCGGCCCGACTCGTCGGGCTCGCCGAGCTCCATGCGCACGCAACGGATCGCGCGCACGCCGCCGTCGCCGTTGTCGAGCACCTCGACCGGATGCGTGAGCCAGTGGAACACCACGCCTTCCTGTTCGGCGTGATGCACTTCCTCGGCCCGCGCCGGGCACTCGGTCCGGCTGCGACGATAGACGCAGCTCACGCTCTTCGCGCCCAGGCGCATGCACACGCGCAGCGCATCCATCGCGGTGTTGCCCGCTCCGACCACCACGACGTTGCGCCCGATCGGCATCGGTGTGTCGAAGTTGGGAAACTCCTTCGCGCGCATCAGGTTGCAACGCGTGAGAAGCTCGTTGGCCGAGAGCACTTCGTTCAGCGAATCCCCCGGGATTCCGAGCATGGTCGGGTAACCCGCCCCAGTCCCGATGAACACCGCATGGAACCCGAGCTAGTCGATCATCTGCTCGATGGTGAACAGGCGGCCCACCAGCGTGTTGCATTCGAAACTGACGCCGAGCTTCTCGAGATTGCGGATCTCCGCGTCGATCACTTCATTGGGCAGCCGGAAATCCGGAATGCCATAGCGGAGCACGCCGCCCGGTTGATGGAACGCTTCGAATACGGTGACCTCGCAACCGGCCTTCGCCATATCGGCCGCGCACGCCATTCCCGCCGGTCCCGATCCGACGATGCCGACCTTGAAGCCGTTGCGCTCGATGTAGGGCATGTTGGCCCAGCCCTCGCGGATCGCCATGTCGCCGACGAAGCGCTCGAGCCGGCCGATCGCCACCGGCTCCAGCGACTCACCCACGGTGCACACGCCCTCGCACTGGTTCTCCTGCGGACACACGCGGCCGCACACCGAGG
>DATKLH010000412.1:0-5685 GCA_035542515.1 Casimicrobiaceae bacterium | reverse complement strand
GCGGATCCGAGCGTGCCTGGTGCAAGACCACGCCGATGCCGGGGGCCACGGATGCCGCACGCGCACCCGCGCCCATGCTGGAGGTGGACATGGCGCAGCCGAACTGTCCGGTGCGGCGGCAGAGTCCGGCGATCGAGAAGGTCATGGCGAGTCACTCCTTGGTAGCGTTGATGGAACTATGCGTCGAGCCAGGCGAGCCCGCCCGGCGGCGGCGGAATGTCGGGATTCGCGGCGAGCATCCGCGTCCACACCGCCTGTGTCACCGACTGTGCTTCGCGCAGCAGTGCGCGCTCGTCGAAGGCTAGCACCTTGCGCTCGCGCAGCAGGAAGACGCCGTCGACCATCACGCTGTGGACAACGCCCGGGTGACCGTAGTGGACCAGCGTCGAAACGGGATTGATGAGCGGCCGCATCGCGGGGACATCGAGGTCGATCAACGTCAGGTCGGCCTTCTTGCCGGGTTCGATCGAGCCGATGTCGGCGTCGGCACCCACGGAGCGTGCGGCATTGCGCGTGATGCCGTCGAGCAGCGCCTGCGGAAGCGGATCGCAGCCGCCTTCGCGCTCGCGTCCCCGGCCGCCGCGCGCCAGGATCAGCCCGATCTTCATCGCGTGGAACATATCCTCGGTCATGTTGTCGGTGCCGAGCGCGATGTTGACACCGGCATCCTGGATGCGCCCGATCAGCACGCGATGGGGCCCGCGACGCGACGAGTTCGCGGGGCAATGCACCATCTGCACGCCGCGGCTCGCGAGGAGCTCGATGTCCTTCTCGGTACAGAAGGTCCAATGCGCCCCCACGAGATCGGGTCCGAGCCAGCCCTCGCTGTCGAGATATTCGGCGGGCGTGCGGCCGCCCCGGGCTTCGCGCACGACCTTCACCTCCTGCAGGCTCTGCGCGAGATGGGCCGTGCGCGTGAGACCGTAGCGCCGCGCGAGCGTTGTCAGCTCCCCCAGCATCCACGGCGAGCAGTTGTCGGGTGCGTGCGCCGCGATCTGGCACTTCACCCGCCCGCCGTGCGTGCCGTGCAGCGTCTCGATCATCTCGACGGTGCGGTCGATGAACACTTGCCCGAACGCGCGGTCGACGGAATAATCGCCCTTGCGGATATTGAGCGTGTTGATGTCCGCGCAGTTCTCGGAAAGCCACAATCGCATGCCTGTCGCCGCCATCTGCTTGCCATAGGTCGGCACGTGGCGGAACGGGTCGACGAGCGTCGCGCAGCCGGAGCGCAGCGCCTCGAGGCATCCCATCTGCACCATCACCGCGCGCTCTTCGTCGGTCATCGTGTACGACACGGGCGACATGTAGCCGTAGATCACGTCGCCATCGAAGTCCTCGATCGAGCCGCGCAGCACGGTGAGTGCGGTATGCGTGTGCGCGTTGATGAAGCCTGGCAAGGTCGCGAGGCCGCGCCCGGGAATGCGCGAGAGGTCGGGATATTCCCGCTCAAGCTCGGCGGACGACCCGACTCCGGCAATGCGATCGCCCCGAACGGCGACCGCGCCGTGTTCGATGACGCGCCGCGCGTCGTCGCAGGTGATGACCAGGGTGTCGGTGATCAGCGCGTCCATGTCGTCTTCCTTCGGATCATTCGGCGCGTTCCGTCGGGTCCGCGCGCCGCAACAGCTCGCCGGTGACGAGCACGACGACCGCGACCAGCGTCAGGAGCGACGCAATGGCGGTGAGCGTGGGATCGATCTCGAACCGGATCGTCTCCCACATGCGCTTCGGCAGCGTCGTCGAATCGGGCCCCGCGACGAAAATTGCAATCACCACATCGTCGAAGGAGATCAGAAACGCGAACGCCGCGGCCGAGCCCATCGCTGCGCGCACCGACGGCAGCGTCACATACCACAGCGCCTGCCAGAAGCCGGCACCCAGGCTGCGCGCCGCGAACTCCATCGCCGGATTGGCCGTCTGCAGCGCCGCGCGCACCATCACAATCACGAGCGGTGTGGCGATCACCGTGTGACCCAGAAACAGCGCAAGCGGCGTGTCGAGAAGCTTGTAGCCCGAGAACAGGAAATAGAAGCCGAGCGCGATCACGACGATCGGGACCACCATCGGCGACACGAAAAACGCCTCCAACGCGCGCCGGCCCGGAAAGCTGCCGCGCACGATGCCGATCGCCGCTGACGCGCCGAGTGCCGTCGCCGCGATCGTCGTAGGAATCGCCACCTTGAGGCTCGTGATCGCCGTCTGGTACCACTGCGGCGAGGTGAAGAAGTTCACGTACCAGCGCAGCGACAGGCTCTTCGGCGGGAACTCCATGTACGGCGTGCCATTGAACGACGTGATCGCGATGATCGCGATCGGCGCGACCAGAAAGATCATCAGCATCGACGCCAGCACCCAAAGTGCGATGCGGGCGCCGCTCATGCGCCGCCCCCGCCGACGATACGGTTCATCCCCATCAGCGCGCTCACTAGAGCGAAGATGCCGGCGACTACGGCGAGGAGCAGCAGTCCAAGCGTCGCGGCGAAGCCGAAGTTGAGGAACGTCGTGATCATCATGTCGATCATCGTCGCGAGCGTGATCTGACCCGGGCCCCCGAGCAGCGCCGGCGTCACGTAGAAGCCCACCGCGAGCAGGAAGACGATCACCGACCCCGCCGTGACGCCTGGTAGCGAGAGCGGCAGGAACACGTGCAGGAACACCCGGTGCGGCGGCGCGCCGAGGCTCCGTGCGACGCGAATCACGTTCAGATCGATGCGCGACATCACGGCGTAGAGCGGAAATACCATGAACGGCAGCAGCACCTGGACCATGCCCACCTGCACGCCGATCATGTTGAAGAGGAGCTTCTGCGGCTCGGCCGCCAGCCCGAGCGCGACGAGCGTGTTGTTGACGAGCCCGTTCCGGCCAAGGATCACGAGCCACGCGAACGTGCGGACGAGCACGCTGGTCCAGAACGGGATTAGTAGCAGCACCGTGAGCACGCGGCGTGCGCGCGCCGTCGTGGTCGTCATCAGGTACGCGAGCGGGTAGCCCAGCAGCAGCGTGATGGCGGTCACGAGCACGCTGATCTCGAGCGTGTTGGAGAGGGCCTTGAAGTAGACGGGCTCCCCCGCCAGCTCGCGCCAGAACTTGAGAGTGAACCCGCCGTCGTAGAAGCTCCACCCGGCCATCTTGCCGAGCGGGTAGACATAGACGAGGAGATAAAAGACGAACGCGGGAAGGACGAGGGCGCCTTCCCGCGACCGCCAGAACCGAGCGGTCTGCCGCATCGGCTTACAGCCCTCTCGGAGCACTGCGCAACGCAGGGATCAGTTCATCACCATCCATTTGGCGAAGCGCTCGCCCTGGCTTTCGCGCGGCGTCTTGCCATCGGGCCCTGGCGTACTCCACCACTCCGTGTTCCACCAGAACTGGTTCTTGATGTTCTCGGGCGAGGTCGCGAGATCCGCAGCTTCCGCCGCCGACAGGAACTCGAAAGCACCGCTGTTGCTCGGCCCGTAAGGCACCTTCTGCGCGATCAGCGCCTGCAGCTTCGGGTCGAGCGCGAAGTTGATGAACTCCATCGCGATCTTCCTGTCGCGCACGCCCTTGACCAGGCACCAGTTGTCGGATGCGAGCTTTCCCTGGTTGTAGTCGACGTCGATCGGCGCGCCCTGCTTCTTCGCCGCGATCCCGCGCGAGCCGATGGTGTTGCCTACCGCCACCTCGCCGGCGCTCAGCAGCTGGATCGCCTGCGCGTGCGACGTGTACCACTTGGTGACGAGCGGGCGCAGCTTGTCCATCATCTTCCACGCGCGCTCGATGTCGAGCGGATAGAGCTTGTCCATCGGCACCCCGTCGGCGAGCAGCGCCGCCTCGAGCTGGGGCGCCGTGCCGCCCTGGAAATTGAACGTGCGTCCACCGGGAAAGTTCTTGCCGTCCCAAACCTCTGCCCAGGTGTGCGTGTGCTTCGCCTTCGGCATCAGCTTGCTGTTGTAGACGATGTTGAACGAGTAGATGCGCTGCCCGAGCGCGTACGGCTGCTGCAATTCCTTCGGCACCTTGGCGAGCTTCGCCTTGTCCACGGCCGAGTAATCGATCGGCTCGAGCAGGCTGTCCTTCAGCATCGCGGCCACGGCCGGCGCGTCGGTCATGATCACATCCCAGCTCACCTTGCCGCTCTGCACCATCGCCTTGACCTTTGCGGTTTCCGGCGGCGCATCGAGCTTCACCGTGTAGCCCGTCGCCTTCTCGAAGGCCGAGCACACGTACTCGCGCAGCGCGGTGTCGTAGTCGCCACCCCAGCTCACGACCACCAGCTCGCCCTTGTCGGCGCGTGCCGGTCGAATATGGAAGAACGGACCCGTCAACGCCGCCGCCGTAACGATTCCGGCACTCTTCAGGACTTCGCGTCTCTTCATCGCCTCCTCCGTGGGTTCACTGCTGCAAAATCCGCGCGTCCGCGGGGTCGAAGAACAGCTCGACCGCCTCTGCTTCTTCCGCGATGACCGCGCTCCGATTGTTCTGGACCTTGACCGTGACGACGAGATCCTTCGCCAGCTCGACGCGGTAGCGCGTGAAGTCGCCGACGTAGACGCGCTCCCTCACCTGGCCGCGAACGCTCCGCTCGTCCGGCGCCCGTCGTGCGAGCGAGAGCTTCTCGGGGCGCATCACCAGAGTCGCGCGCCTTCCTACCGCCGCTTCATCGCTTCCGGCAAGCGCGAAGCGCAGGCCATCCGTCGCGACGAACGACGACGCGCTCTCCAGCGCGCCCTCGATCACGTTCGATTCGCCGATGAACTCCGCGACGAAGCGTGTGGCCGGCCGCTCGTAGAGGTCGCGCGCGGTGCCGAGCTGCGCGATCACGCCGTCGTTCATCAGCGCGACGCGATCCGACATCGTGAGCGCCTCCTCCTGGTCGTGCGTGACGTAGAGCACCGTTACGCCGAGCTGCGCGTGGATGCGCTTCAGCTCGAACTTCATCTGCTCGCGAAGGTTCTTGTCGAGCGCACCGAGCGGCTCGTCCATCAGCAGCAGATCGGGATCGAATACCAGCGCGCGAGCGAAAGCCACGCGCTGCTGCTGGCCACCGGAGAGCTGCTTCGGCAGGCGCGCGTCGAAGCCTTCGAGGCGCACGAGGCGCAATGCGCCGCGCACCTTCTCTTCGATCGCGGCCCGCGGCAGGCCCCGCATCTTGAGCGGGAAGCCGACGTTGTCGGCGACCGTCATGTGCGGGAACAGCGCGTAATTCTGGAAGACGACCCCGATGTTGCGCCGTTCCGGCGCGAGGCCGGCGATCGAGCGATCGTTGAGCAGGATGTCGCCATCGGACGGGGGTGTGAACCCGGCGACCATCATGAGCGTCGTTGTCTTTCCCGAGCCTGACGGCCCGAGCAGCGTCAGGAACTCGCCCGATTGCACTTCGAGATCGAGCGCGTCCACGGCGATCTGGTTCGGGTAGCGCTTGCTGAGGCGGGAGAGCCTGAGCCGGCCGCTTCGCGACGCACGGCCCTGGCGGACTTGCAGCGCTCCCTCCTCGCGCACCAGCGGCTCCACTTCGCGCGCCACCTTTGGCGCAAGGGAGGCATTGTGCAACGGACGACGGAATTTTGACAGCCGGAGCGGCCCGACGCGGCGCCCGCGCGCCTGCCTCAACCCGCGGGCACCCTCGTTCTATTGGCACGCGGTCGCGCGCCGGGAAGCCCACATGGGACGCGACCGCGCCGCACGCTCGAAGTCCGGGCT
>DATKLH010000411.1:0-2604 GCA_035542515.1 Casimicrobiaceae bacterium | reverse complement strand
GCTGGCCGGCTTCCCAACGGTTGAAGGCATCGCTGTCGTTCGCCATCAGGAAGGCGAGCTGTTCGTCGCTGAGGTCGATCGCAAGCTGCACCGGCGCCGAGAAATCGCGCAGCACAGAGGGCACCGGCGCTGAGGCGACATTCACGAATACGAAGCCTTGTTCGGCCGCTTTCAGATGCAGCACGCGCGTCGTGCCTTGCGGCGCGGCTTCGCCTTCGAGTTGCAAGGTCAGATCGCGCCCATCGGGTCCGACCAGACCGACCGCAACCGGGATGTGCAAAGGCTTGCGGCCCGCGCCATTGGATTGCGCGAGCGTGAGCGTGAAGCGCTTGCCCGCGGCATCGTAGGCAAAGCGCGCGCGCAACCTAGGCGTGCCCGATTGCGCATACCACTCGCGGAACTGGCCCAGGTCGGCGCCGTTGGCGGCTTCCATCGCGGCGACGAAATCGTCGCAAGTCACGGCCTGGCCGTCATGGCGGCGAAAGTACTCATCCATGCCGCGCCGAAAACCTTCGCGGCCGAGGATGGTCTGCTGCATGCGCACGACCTCGGCGCCTTTTTCATAGACCGTCGCGGTGTAGAAATTGTTGATTTCCTCGTATTCGTCGGGCCGGATCGGATGCGACATCGGTCCCGCGTCTTCGGGGAATTGCACCGCGCGCAGCGTGCGCACATCATCGATGCGTTTGACCGCGCGCGCAGCGCTGGCCGGATCGCCACCCGACATCATGTCCATCGAGAATTCCTGGTCGCGGAAGACGGTCAGGCCTTCCTTGAGCGACAACTGGAACCAGTCGCGGCAGGTCACGCGGTTGCCGGTCCAGTTGTGGAAATACTCGTGGCCGACGACCGACTCGATATTCGCGAAATCGGTGTCGGTCGCAGTTTCGGGGTTCGCCAGCACGTATTTCGTGTTGAAGATGTTGAGCCCCTTGTTTTCCATCGCGCCCATGTTGAAATCGCCGACCGCGACGATCATGAAGCGGTCGAGATCCAGCTCGAGGCCGAAGCGACTTTCGTCCCAGCGGATCGAATGGATCAGCGAATCCATCGCATGGCGCGTCTTGTCGAGGTCGTGCGGCTCGACCCATACCTGCAGCAGCTTTTCCTTGCCGGAGCCGGTCGTGATCTTTTCCTCGAGCGCGACGAGCTTGCCCGCGACGAGCGCGAACAGGTAGCTCGGCTTCCTGAACGGGTCTTGCCATTTCGCGTAGTGGCGGCCGTCGGGCAGATCGCCGGACGCGATCAGGTTGCCGTTCGACAACAGCACCGGATACGCGGCCTTGTCGGCGCACAGCGTCACCGTATACGAGGCCATCACGTCGGGCCGGTCGAGGAAGTAGGTGATGCGGCGGAAGCCCTCGGCCTCGCATTGCGTGAAGAAATTGCCGCTCGACACGTACAGGCCGGACAGCGTCGTGTTCTGGTCCGGCGCGCACGCGCTTTCGATCGTCAGCGCGAACGCGTCGGGCACGTTCTCGACGGTGAGCCCATGCTCGTGCGCGCGCACGGCGGTGCAGCGCGCGCCGTCGTACCATGCACCGATGAACTCGAGCGCTTCGCCCATCAGCTCCAGGTGCGGCGTGTACGTCGCGTCGGGATTGCGTCGCACGCGCATCGTATTCCTGACGATCGTGCGGGCCGGCGCAAGCTCGAATTCGAGTTCGACGGAATCGATGAGGAAGGCCGGCGGCGTGTAGTCGGCGCGGCGGATCACGGTGGAGGAGGCGTTGTCGGACATGGTGGTCGTGAGCGATGAGGTCGGTTTCGGGCACGCGGCGCGCGCCCGGCGAACCGGTTCATTGTACAAAGGCTGGGGCGCGCGTGCGGCGCGAACTTTTTGCCGCGCGCACCAGTCCGCGTATGATCGGCATCCCGGCCGGATCGCGAGACGCGTCGCGCGATCGCGCTCCGTGCAGTACACCGAAGAGGACGAGCATGAAACGCGAACGGATTTTTCGCGGTGCAGTATGGACGGCGGCGCTGTGCGTGACGCTGCTGTCCGGCTGCACCAGCTATGTGACGACGCAGGTGACGGCCTTCTCCGACTGGAGCGGCAGCGACGCGACCCGCACCTATGCGTTTGCGCGCACCGACGCGCAGCGCAACAACCTCGAGCAGTCGACCTATGAGCAGATCGTCGCGAACGAGCTGTCCGCGTATGCGTTCCGGCAGGTGCCGCAGGCAGGCGCGCGCTATCTGGTCGGGCTGACCTACGGCGTGACCAGCGACTTCGTGACGGTCGCGCAGCCGGTCTACTACGACCCGTGGTTCGCGGGCCCGGGGCCGTACTGGCGGCGCGGGCCGTGGGGTCCCGGGGACCCGTGGGGGCCGTTCCCGGCCGGCTACGTGAACCAGACCTACCCGGTCTCCGACTACCTGCTCGGCATTCGCATCACCGAGCGCGCGACGGGCAAGGAGGTCTATAACGTGACGGCGCGCAACAGCGGAGACAGCGTGGCGCTGCTGTATGCGATGCCGTACCTCGCGCGCAGCGCGCTCGCGGATTTTCCGCTCGGCAACGGCGTGGTGCGCACGGTGCGGCTGCCCGTCGACAAGCACGGCGCGCCCGCCGCGCCGGCCAACGAGCGCGCGGTGCCGGCC
>DATKLH010000410.1:0-3975 GCA_035542515.1 Casimicrobiaceae bacterium | reverse complement strand
CATGAAACAGTCGCGCTTCGCCGAAAGCGGGCGATGCATGCAAACAGTCGCGCTTCCCCGCACGTGCGGCAACGCATGAAACAGTCGCGCTTCGCCGAAAGCGGGCGATGCATGCAAACAGTCGCGCTTCCAAAGCGGGCGAGGAATCCAAACAGTCGCTCTGCTCGCGCCGAACAACGGAGCTATCCAACCTAACGGCTCCCTCTCCCCGCACAGCGGGGAGAGGGTTGGGGTGAGGGGCGAATTCGCGAGGAATCCCGTCGCAGCGCGACGCCTGCCTTCATTTCACCGCCGCCTGCGACTTCATCGCTTCCTGGATGCGCTTTTGCGAAGGAACATCCACCGTGCGCGCCCCGGAGATCATTTCGGTGATCCAGTTCACGAGCATGGTCGTGTAGGCGAGCCGACATGCGGGGTCGGTCAGTCCATGGTCGGCGCCGTCGAGCAGTCGGTAGGTGAGCGAACGCGCCTGCGCGAACGCGCCGCGGTAGTTGTCGATGACCTCGTGCGGAATGACCACATCGCCGCCGCTTTCGACGATCAACACATCACCCTTGAACCGGGTTGCCGCCGCGAGCGCGCGGTTGTTCCGCGGATCGCGTGCACGTGAAGCAGCGACTGCCCTGCGGAGCTGGGCCGCTCCGCGTCCGGCTGCGGGTCGCCGGAGGCTGGGGTTAGACAATCTGTGGCGCGGTTCATTGCATCGCATCGGCCGCCCGCTCCTCCGGCTTCCCGTCCGGCGAGGCGATCCCGCTGTGCTGCGATTGCCCGGCCGGGTCGTGCCGACTACCATGGCCAGGATCGTCGGCATGAGTTGCGGGCCGGCGATCGCGAGTCCCATGATGGAGGGACGAGCGTCGGACCGATAGCCGCTCGTGAAACCGACGCGAGCGACGTAGCGCGCCGGGTGTTGCGTCATGCGCTGCGCAACGCGGCGACGGATTGGGGTGGAAGAACGTTTGCAGCAGGACGCGGATTCATGAGGCAGGCAGCCGATCTGCCCAGCGCAACCAACCCGCCGCGCGGACGCGAGACGAGCCAGCGCACCGCTCCGCACGTCTGTCACATCCTGTTCAGGCTCGACGTCGGCGGACTGGAAAACGGCGTGGTGAACCTCATCAATCACATGCCCGCGCAGGCCTGCCGTCACAGCATCATCTCGCTCAAGCCTGCGACCGACTTCAAGCAGCGCATCCGCAGGTCCGATGTGTCCATCCACGAGGCGAACCAACGCCAGGGCAAGGACCTTGCCGCCTACGCGCGCGTCTTCCGCATCCTGCGACGTCTTCGGCCCGACGTGGTGCACACGCGAAATCTTCCTGCGCTCGACATGCTTTTTCCCGCCGCGGTGGCCGGTGTGCCGCGCCTGATCCACAGCGAGCATGGACTCGAGCTCATGGAGCTTGGCGGCGGCAACGTGAAGTACAACCTGTTGAGGCGGGCGAGCCGCATGCTGGTCGAGCACTACATCTGCGTGTCGCCGGATCTCGCGAATTGGATGCGACACACGATCGGCGTGCCTGCGCAACGCATCAGCGTGATCTGCAACGGCGTCGATACTCAGCGCTTTGCACCGGGACCGCGCGACCTGAGCATCCTGCCGGCCGGCTTCGCGCCTCCGGATGCCGTGATCGTCGGGACGGTCGGCCGGTTCGAGCCGGTGAAGGATCAGCTGTCGCTCGCGCGTGCGTTCGTCGAAGTGCTGCGGATGCAACCCGGGCTGCGGGACAAGTTGCGCCTGGTGTTGATCGGCGAGGGCAGCTTGCGCGCGGACCTGCACGACATCCTCGACCAAGGCAACGCGTCGAACCTCGCATGGCTTCCCGGCATGCGTGCGGACGTTCCGCTGCTGTATCGGTCGATGGACATCTTCACGCTGCCGTCGGCGAGCGAAGGCTTGTCGAACACGTTGCTCGAGGCGATGGCGAGCGGCCTTCCGATCGTCGCGACGCGCGTGGGCGGCAATCCGGGTGTCGTCGCGGAGGGGGAGACAGCACTGTTGGTGCCCCCGCGCGATCCTGCCGCACTGGCGCACGCGCTGCTTGCCTACATCGGCGACCCGAAGCGTGCGCGCGCGCACGGGCGCGCAGGTCGCGACCGGGTGCTGCGTCAGTTCAGCATGGACGCGATGGTCGCCAGCTACAGCGCGATCTACGGCGTGCGTTAGGGCCCGCCACGCGCGGCGCGTGCGCCGTCGCCGACGGCGCCCTCGAGCACGCGCATGTGATCCTCGGCGGTCTTCTGCCATGAGAAGCGCTCGGCATGGCGCCGTGTCGCTGCGCGATTGCGAGGCCGGCCCTGGAACTGTTGCACGGCACGCACCAGTGCCGCCGACGATCGCTCCGGCATCAACACGCCGGCCTCCGCGGTGGACACGACTTCCGGAATTCCGCCCACGGCCGTCGCGATCACCGGCGTGCCGCACGCCATCGCCTCCATCACCACGTTGGGAATGCCTTCGTTGCTCGACGCGAGCACGAGTGCATCGGCCGCGCCGTACCATGCCGCAAGTTGCGCTTGGTCGAGCGCACCGAGCATGCGGACACGGTCGGCCACGCCGAGGCGAACGGCGAGCTTCCTTAGTGCGGCCTCGTCGGCGCCTTGTCCCGCGATGTACAGCTCGGTATCGGGTAGATCGGCGAGAGCCGCGATGGCCAGGTGGTGACCTTTCAGCTCGATCAGGTTGTCCACCGAAAGCAGGCTGCGTCGGGTGACGCCGAGGCGCGCGCGCAGCGAGGCGCGATCCTCGGGCGGCCTGAACAGGTCCTGGTCCACACCGTGAAGGATCGGCACGATGCGATCGTCGGGAACGCCGAGCTCGAGCAGCCGCGTCTTGAGCGCCTGGCTGACCGTGGTCACGCGAACGGCATGTCGAGTGGCCCAGCGGATCATCCTGCGCGGTCCGCGATAGCGCGGCACGATGTTCACGTCGCTGCCCAGCGCAGTCATCACCACCGGCTTGTGCAAGCGTTGGCCAAGAAGCGCAGCAGCGACGCCATCCGGGTAGAGATAGTAGGCATCGATGACCTCGAAGTGGAACTGGGTCAGCAACCGGTGCAACGGTGCGAGCAGCGCTGCGGCGAGCAAGGCCGGCGCACTGTTCATGCCGATCTTGGGAATCGCCGGGTAGCGCGGGTACAGCACTGGAATGGCTCCGCGCGTGTCCGAGCGTGGAGCGCGGGCCTGGACCGCGTAGCGGCCGAATCGCGGATTCTTGAAGGGAAACCACGGCACGGGCGCAACCACGCGTAGCTCGACATCGCTTGCCGCACCCAAATGCTTCACGCGGTGCTCGATGAACAGGCCGCGCGTGGGCTGCGCGGTGTTCGGATACAGCCCGGACAGCACCACGACCTTCATGGTGCCACCGCGCCGGCGTTCGACCGCGATCGAGCGGGCACCAAGGTGCGAGCGCTATGCGCGACAATCCGATAGTGGGGGGATTTGCCGGCCCGGCGCGAGGATGCGCGAGCCCCTTGAGCGACTTCGTACCGCATGGTGCATTCCTTCCCCGGCCCGCTTGCGCGGCACGCCGTCCCTGATGGGGAGGTGCTGCGGGGATGCGGGGAGAAGCACCGTTGCCTGCTGGAGTCGACCATCCGGTCCAGCACGCTGCATTACACCACCGCACGGTGCGATGTGCAATTGCTTCGTGCAGTGCCGATCGATCCCGGTGAGCTGTGGCTCGCATGGTCGCGGGCCCGCAGACGATCGTCGCCATCGATCAGCGCTGCACGCCGTCGCGTTTCACGTTCGCGCCACACCCGAGGAATGCCAATGACCGTTGCAGTCATTTTCGAAGTGATCCCCAAGCCGGGGCGCGCGAGCGAATACCTGTTCATCGCGGCGGGGCTGCGTCCGCGGCTCGAGCGCATCGATGGATTCATCTCGGTCGAGCGCTTCGAGAGTCTGAGCGAGCCGGGCAAGATCCTGTCACTGTCGATCTGGCGCGACGAGGAGGCGGTGTCACGCTGG
>DATKLH010000409.1:0-2273 GCA_035542515.1 Casimicrobiaceae bacterium | reverse complement strand
CAAGATGGTGCAGATCGGCATTCGCAAGCACTACCACAAGGGCGAGATCGACTTCGTGCGCGCGAACGATTTCGAGATCGTAACCGCGCGCGACCTGAAGGCGATGGGCCATGCGATCCGTGCAACGCTGGCGCAGCGGCTGAAGCGGCTGCAGGGACACAAGACCTATGTGACGTTCGACATCGATTTCGTCGATGCCGCTTCGGCGCCCGGCGTCGGGAGTCCCGAGCCGTTCGGGCCCAACAGTTTCGAGGCGGTCGAAGCGTTGCGTGCCGTGACCGCGGTCGCGACCGATATCGTCGGCTTCGACCTGGTCGAGGTCTCGCCGATCCACGATACCGGCAACATGACCAGTTACCTCGCCGCGCAGCTGCTGTTCGAAATGGCGTCGATCGTGCCGCCCACCAGGCGCGGCTGAAGAACTCACCGATTGCATGGAGAAATCGATGGAACGCTCGCTCACCGTCGCGCCGAGGCAAGGCCACCCGACCCTGCTCTATTCCACCCCGGCGCTCGATCTCGACAACCTCGACGCGCATATCGCGGTGCTCGGAATCCCGTTCGGTTCGCCGTACTCGATCGAGGATGTGACCAACGACCAAACCAACGCGCCGACCGCGGTGCGACAGGCAACCGATCGCGTGGTCCGCTCGCCGGAGCGCTACGATTTCGATATCGGCGGCCCCCTGCTCGACAACCGCAGGATCAAGTTCGTCGATTGCGGTGACGTGCGCGGCGATGCGCGCGACCTCGGCGCCCACTCCAGGCGTGCCGAACAGGCCGTGCGCAAGATCCTGCACGCGGGGGCGTTGCCCATCATCATCGGCGGCGATCACGGCATCACCATTCCGGCTCTGCGCGGCTACGCGGGACGCGGACCGATCACGCTGGTGCACATCGACGCGCACCTCGACTGGCGCGACGAGGTGAACGGCGTCAAGGACGGCCTGTCGAGCCCGATCCGGCGCGCTTCCGAAATGGAGCACATCGGCGAGATCTTCCAGATCGGCATGCGCGCGCAAGGCAGCGCACGGCAGGAGGAAGTCGACGCAGCGCGGGCGTATGGCTCGCACATCATCGACGCTTACGAGCTGCACGACATCGGCATGGATGCGGTGCTCGGCCGCATTCCCGACGGCGGGCGCTACTACCTGACCATCGACGCCGACGGCATGGATCCCACCGAGATGCCCGCGGTCTATGGCCCGGCACCGGGTGGGGTCACCTTCATCCAGACGCGCAAGCTGATCCACGGCCTGGTGAAAAAGGGCCGCGTGGTCGGAATGGATATCGTCGAGATCACGCCGAAGCTCGACGTCAATCGCATCACTTGCATCAATGCCGGGCGCTTGATCGTCAACCTGATCGGGGCCGCCGTGCGCGCGAATTATTTCGACTGACGCGGATCGGCATCGCCCGCAGGAACGTAATCCCTACGATTCGGCCTCCATCGTCGCGAGCAGCGCGAGCAGTCCCTTGAGCAGCGCGATCGGCGACGGGGGGCAGCCGGCGATGTGCAGGTCGACGGGCAGGACCGCCGATACTCCGCCTTCGCACGCGTAGCTCGACGCGAAGACGCCGCCATCGCGTGCGCAGTCACCGACCGCCACGACCCATTTGGGTCCCGGGGTCGCGTGCCAGGTGCGCTCGAGCGCCTCGCGCATGTTGGTCGTGACCGGGCCAGTGACGAGCAATACGTCTGCGTGACGAGGCGAGGCGACGAAGCGGAATCCGAACCGCTCCAGGTCGTAGACGACGTTGCCGAGTGCATGGATCTCGAGCTCGCAGCCGTTGCACGAACCCGCGTCCACCTCGCGGATCGATAGCGTCCGGCCCAAGCGCATGCGAGCGGCGCGATCGACTTGTCCCGCGAGCTCCGCGAGCAGAGCATCGTCCGCCCCCGGCGACGGTTCGGTCAGCGGCCCGTGCAACAGGCTCTTGAAGAGCATCCTACGCATGCGCAGCTCCGCTCGAGTGGCGAACCAACGCTCGTCGGTTCATGAGCGCCAATCCAGGCGCTTCCCGCGGCGCAAGACCGGGCGTCCGCGCAAGGGAAGCAACAGCGAGTGGCGTCCAGGACGCCGTTCCGTTGGGGTTGCGGCGGGAGACGGCAAAGCGCGGCCGTGGGCGTTGTTGCAAAGCCTCGCCGGGCTGGTGAGCCCGGCTGCGTTTCGACGTCGCGCCCAGCCTCGCGCAGGTGCGTGGTGATCGCATATTGGATACAATAATCGCAATTTGCACGTGGCGGTGTCAACTTCGCGAAGCATTCACGG
>DATKLH010000408.1:0-11368 GCA_035542515.1 Casimicrobiaceae bacterium | reverse complement strand
CGTGCATACGGTGATCCGCATCCCTGCCGGCGCGGCGCTTGCTGCAAGCGTGTTCGGCGATCAACCCGGTGCGTGGATGATCGGCGCGGCGATTCTCGGAGGCACGCTCGCCGCCGGTAGTCATCTTGCCAAGGCCGGAAGTCGCGCGCTCATCAACACATCCCCCGAGCCGTTCTCCAACTGGGCAGCCTCGTTCGCGGAAGACGTGGGCGTGGGCGTGATCCTGTGGCTCGCGTTCGTTCATCCGCTCGTTGCGCTCGTCGTGTCGATCGCGTTGATCGCGCTCCTCGTTTGGTTGATCCCGAAGCTGTGGCACGCGGGTCGCCGCGTCATCGCCAGCGTGTCGGCGTCGTTCGGGCGGCTACGGGGCGCCGGCGCTGCGCGCGACCGGTCATGACGCGCGACCGGTAATCGACGTGTTCACCAAGATCCTCATCGCCAACCGCGCCGAGATCGCCTGTCGAGTCGCGCGCACGGCGCGCGCGATGGGCATCCGGAGCGTAGCGGTGTACAGCGACGCCGACGCCCGCGCGCTTCATGTCCAGGCTTGTGACGAAGCGTACCGCCTCGGTCCACCAGCGCCGCGCGAAAGCTACCTGAACGGCGACGCGATCATCGCGATCGCCAAGCGCGCGGGTGCGCAAGCAATCCATCCCGGCTACGGTTTCCTGTCCGAGAACGAGGGTTTCGCGGCGGCTTGCGAAGCCGCTGGCGTCGTCTTCATCGGGCCGCCGCCGAAGGCGATCGCTGCAATGGGATCGAAGTCGGCAGCCAAGCGGATCATGGCCGCCGCCGGCGTACCGGTGGTGCCTGGATATCACGGCGACGAGCAGGATGAAAAACTGCTCGCGCGCGAGGCCGAGCGCATCGGTTATCCAGTGCTCATCAAGGCCGTGGCTGGCGGCGGCGGCAAGGGCATGAAGATCGTCACTCGGCCCGCCGAGTTCTCCGCTGCGCTCGCGTCGGCGCGGCGCGAGGCGCAGGCCTCGTTCGCGGACGATCGCGTACTGATCGAAAAGTATCTGCAGTCGCCGCGCCATATCGAAATGCAGGTTTTCGCCGATACCCACGGCAATGCGTTGCATCTGTTCGAACGCGATTGCTCGGTGCAACGACGCCACCAGAAGGTGATCGAGGAAGCGCCCGCGCCCCACATGCAGCGCGAGGTTCGCGCCACGATGGGCGCTGCCGCGGTCGCGGCTGCACAGGCGATCGGGTACGTCGGAGCGGGCACCGTGGAGTTCATCGCAGGGGACGAATTCGCACGCGACGGCCGCTTCTACTTCATGGAGATGAACACGCGCTTGCAGGTCGAGCATCCGGTCACCGAGATGATCACCGGCGTCGACCTGGTCGAATGGCAGTTGCGCGTGGCGGCCGGTGAGGCGCTTCCGGTCAAAGCCGATGACCTCGTCATCCGCGGTCACGCCATCGAGGCGCGCATCTACGCGGAGGATCCTCAGCGCGGCCTCCTGCCCTCGATCGGTCGGATCGCGCACTGGCGCATGCCGGCGCAGAGCGCGCGTGTGCGGGTCGATACCGGGTTCTGCGCCGGCGACGAAGTGAGCCCCTATTACGATCCGATGCTCGCGAAGCTCATCGTGTGGGGCGAGGATCGCGAGCGCGCGCGCCAGACACTGGCCGACGCACTGCGCGAATGCCAGGTGGTTGGCGTCGCGACCAATGTCGCGATGCTGGAACGGATCGTCGCGCTGCCAGCCTTCGCGTCGGGACATGTTCAAACGGGGCTCATCGACGAGCACCGTGACGAGGTACTCGCCGCGCATCCGACTGACGCCGATGCGTGGATGGCCGTGGCCTGTTTCGATTACGCATCCATCACCGAAGGACCCGCTGTAAGCGCGGCAGGCGACCGCTACTCGCCGTGGCATCTGCGCGACGGCTGGACCAACGGTTCATCGACCCTCGCGATGACATTGCGCTATCGTGACAAGCGCGAGGAAGTCCGCCTGGATCTTCGCCCGCAGGCGCAAGGCGTCGAAGTTGCGCTGCGCGACCGCTCCGCCGTGGTGCAGATCGACCGCAACGGCAACGACATCCTCGTTCGGGGCGACGACATGCACCTGCGCGCCACCGTTGTCGCGCGCGGCGACACGCGCGATGTCTTCGGCCCGCACGGCCATTCGCGGCTGCATCGGGTCGATCCTTTGGCGCACACCGGGGTTGCGGAGGAACATGCGGCCCATTTGACGGCGCCCATGTCGGGCACTGTCGTCGCTGTCATGGTCGAGGCCGGACAGCGTGTGGAAAAAGGTGCGCCTCTGGTCGTGCTCGAAGCGATGAAGATGGAGCATACGATCGCGGCGCCCGCCGCGGCTCGGGTCGCAGCGGTCAATTGCGCGGTCGGCGAGCGCGTCAGCGAAGGCAGCGACCTCGTCGACCTCGCCGACGAAGACTGAAGGGCTCGTCGATGCGCGTGCTGCTGGCCGTTCACGAGGAAGACGATTTCGAAGCGTGGCGCGCCGCGTTCGCCGCGCATCTTCCGGAAGTCGCACTGCATCCCCCGACCGAAGCGCCGGCCGAGGTGGACTATGCGATCGTGTGGCGACCACGGCCGGCGACCTTCACCGACACGCGTGTGCGCAAGGCGGTATTCAATCTCGGCGCAGGCGTCGATGCGTTGCTCGCCTTGGACACGCTGCCGCAGAGCACGCCCGTCTTTCGCCTCGAAGACGCCGGCATGGCGATGCAGATGGCCGAATACGTGACCTGCGCGGTGCTCCGTGCCTATCGCGAGCTCGACGCTTATGCGCAAGCGCAGCGCGAAGCGCTGTGGCGCAAGCGGACGCGCATCGCCAAGAATGCGTTCACCGTGGGGCTGCTCGGCGTGGGGGTCCTCGGACGCGCCGTCGCGCGCGCGCTATCGACGTTCGGGTTTCCGCTCGTGGGCTACGCGCGCTCGCCGCGCCAGGTTCGCGATGTGCAGATGTGGATCGGTCCCGGCGCGTTGCCCGCGTTCCTGGCAGCCAGTCGAGTGCTCGTCTGCCTGCTGCCGTCGACGCCGCAGACCCGCAACATGCTTTCGCGCCCGCTGCTTTCGCAACTGCCGCGTGGAGCGCACCTGATCAACGTGTCGCGCGGCGATATCGTGTGCGACGAGGACCTGCTCTCGCTTCTCGACGAAGGGCATCTTGCCAGCGCAACGCTCGATGTCTTTCACACAGAGCCGCTGCCGCCCGAACATCGGTTCTGGCATCATCCCCGCGTCACGATCACGCCGCACGTGTCGGCCGTGACGCTCGTTCCGGAAGCTGCCGAGCAGGTCGTCGCGAAGATCCGCGCTCTCGAGCGCGGCGTCGAGCCGGCGGGACGAGTCGATCGAGCGCGCGGTTACTGAAGACGTCATCATGTCAGCCATGGTTTCGCGACTTCCGCAACGTGTCCGCCTGGTCGAGGTCGGGCCGCGCGACGGACTGCAGAACGAAAAGGTCAACGTCCCCACCGACGTGAAGGTGAAGCTGATCGACGCGCTCACCGACGCCGGCATGCCTGCGGTGGAAGCGACCTCGTTCGTGTCGCCCAGGTGGGTGCCGCAGATGGCCGACGCCGCGGAGGTCATGCGGCGCATCCATCGCAAGCCGGGCGTGCGCTATCCGGTCCTCACACCCAATCTCAAGGGCTTCGAGGCAGCGCTCGCAGCCGGCGCGGACGAGGTGGCCGTATTCGTGGCCGCGAGCGAGGCGTTTTCGCAGAAGAACATCAATTGTTCGATCGCGGAAAGCCTGGAGCGCGCCAAGCCGGTATTCGACGCTGCGAAGGGGCACGGCGTGCGCGTGCGTGGCTACATCTCGGTCGTGCTCGGCTGTCCTTACGAGGGCGAGGTTTCGCCGCGCGCGGTCGCCGACATCGCCGATGCGCTGTTGCGGGCGGGCGCGTACGAGATTTCGCTGGGCGACACCATCGGGACCGGGACCGCCGGCAAGACCCAGGAGCTGATTCGCGAAGTCGCGCGGCGGGTTCCCGTCGCGTCGCTCGCGGGACACTTCCACGACACCTACGGCCAGGCATTGACCAACCTCTACGCGTCGCTCGAGCTCGGCGTGTCCACCTTCGACTGTGCGGTAGCAGGGCTGGGCGGCTGTCCCTACGCGAAGGGCGCGACGGGGAACGTTGCGAGCGAGGACGTCGTCTATCTGCTCGACGGGCTGGGCATCGAAACCGGCGTCGACCTGACGCGGCTTCGGCGCGCCGGCCGCTACATCTCCGATGTCCTGCAGCGCGAGCCCATGTCGCGGGTTGCTCGCGCGCTCGATGCGAAGGCGCCGTTGACCGATGCAATCCAATGAGCCGGACGTGAACGAGGACGCCCCGGTCGCCTCACCGTGCATCAGCGTGTGCGTGGTCGATCCGCGCGGCAGCGGGGTCTGCGTCGGTTGCGGGCGCACGCTCGACGAGATCGCCGCGTGGGTCGATCTGGACAACGACGAGCGGCGCGCCGTGCTCGCGCGCCTGCCGCAAAGGCTCGCCCGTCTGCGCGCGCGCAACCTCGGCGGTAGCTGAAAATGGCGATCGCCGACTGGTACTTCGACTTCATCTCGCCTTTCGCCTATCTGCAAAGCGAGCTCCTCGCGCGCGAAGCGCCGCGGCTGAACCTTCGTCCCAAGCCGGTGTTGTTCGCGGGATTGCTCCAGGCGAACACCCACAAGGGGCCCGCCGAGATCCCCGCCAAGCGCGCGTTCACCTATCGCTTCGTCGTCTGGCAGGCGCGCAAGCTCGGCATCCCGCTGCGCTTTCCACACGAGCATCCGTTCAATCCGCTGCCGCTGCTGCGACTCGCGCTCGCCTGCGACAGCGACCTGGAGTCGGTGCGCCGCATCTTTCGTTTCGTGTGGCGCGACGGTCGGCTGCCCGACCTGCCGATCGAGTGGACCGAGCTCGCGCTCGAGCTTGGCGTGCCCGACGCGCAGGCGCGCATCGCCGCGCCCGAGATCAAGGATGCGTTGCGGCGAAACACCGACGAGGCGATCGCTCGCCGCGTCTTCGGCGTGCCCACGCTCGCGATCGACGGCGAGCTGTTCTGGGGCGCCGATGCGACGCGCATGGCACTCGATTTCATCGCGGCGGGTTGTCGCTTCGACGATCCCGAATACGCGCGCGTGGGTGATTTACCCTCCGGCGCCGTTCGACCCGCAGCCGCTCCGCACGCCACCGCGAAGCGGCGCACGCGAATCGTCGGAGACGCTAGCTGACGCGCACGACGCGATCGGCGATCAGTCGCTCGATCGTAGCGCGAGGCAGTCCGGCCTCCGCGAGGATCTCCACGCTGTGTTCGCCTTGCCTCGGCGCGTCGCGTGTCACTTCGAAGAGGTGATCGGACATGCGCAACGGCGGCGCGTACTGATGCGATCCATCCGGTCGATTCACGATCATGTCGCGCGCGGCAAACTGCGGATCCGCCAGCGCCTCGCGCAGCGTCGCCACGGGCGTTACGCAGGCATCGACGTCCGCGAAGCGGTGCAGCCAGGTTGCGAGCGGCGCTGAACGAAATATCGTCGCGAGCTCGTTTCGCACGCGCTCGCCGTCCTCGCCGCGTGCAAGCCGGCCCGGTACCAGGTCATCGCGACCGAGGGTGACACAGAGCAGCCGCCAGAACTTCTCCTCGAGCGCGCCGACGGCGAGCCACCGGCCGTCCTGGGTTTGGTATACGCCGTAGCACGGGACGCCGCCGGTGAGCAGGTCCATGCCGCGCTCCTCGGTGTGCCCGCGTGCTTCGAGCGCATGCAACGCGAATATGTTGTGTGCCAGCGCGCTGTCCGTCATCGACACATCGACATAGCGCCCTCGGCCGCTGCGCATCGCACCGATCAGCGCGGCAAGGATGCCCACTGCAGTGGTTGCCGCGCCGCCGAGCAGATCGGCGACCTGCAGATTGGAAAGCGCCGGCGGATCTCCCTGCGTGCCGGTCTGATCGAGCACGCCTGCGTAACCGAGGTAATTGATGTCGTGTCCGGCCCGCGCGGCGCGCGGACCGGTCTGCCCGTAGCCGGAAAGCGACGCATACACGAGTTGCGGACGCATGCGATGCAGCGTTTCGAACGCGAGCCCCAGCGACGCCATGACGCCCGGCCGGAACCCTTCGACGAGTGCATCGGCTCCGTGCACCAGGGCGAGGAAGGCGTCGCGGCCGCGCGGTTGCTTGAGATCGATCGCCAGTGAGCGCTTGTTGCGGTTGACCATGCGATAGAACGGGCTCACCGTGCCCGGTTGCGCGTCGAGGTCGCGCGCGTAGTCGCCTGCTCCGGTGTCCTCCACCTTGACCACGTCGGCGCCGAGGTCCGCGAGGTAGAGCGTGCACATCGGCCCGGGCAGGAGTCGCGTCAGATCCAGGATCCGTACGCCGGCGAGCGGTCCCGAGGCGTTTTGGCCTTCGCGATTCATCGGGGCGCGCTATGGGCTGGTCGAAGCACATCGCCACCTGGAATGCCCAGCGCCTGCTTGATCGTCGCAGCGGTCGCGAGCGCGTCGTCGAGCGTTGTACCCAGACAGGTGACATGTCCCATCTTGCGGCCACGCCGCGCCTCCGCTTTACCGTACAGATGGAGCTTCGCGCTGCCGTGGCGAAGCACCGCGGTCCAGTCGGGCTCGCGCGGCGATGTGCTCGCGCCCTCGAACCAGACCTCGCCAAGCAGGTTGACCATGACGGCGGGCGTGTGCTGCGTGGTGTCGCCGAGCGGCAGGCCAGCCAGGACGCGCGCCTGCTGCTCGAACTGGGACGTGACGCAGGCGTCGATCGTGTAGTGACCGCTGTTGTGCGGGCGCGGGGCGATCTCGTTGACCAGCAGCTCGCCTTTTCGGCTGACGAACATCTCCACGCACAGCACGCCGCGATAGCTCAGCGCGCGTGCTACCGCCATCGCGACATCGCGCGCCTGCGCGGCCAATGCGGTGCTCACGCGTGCCGGCACGATGGAAACATCGAGAATGCCATCACGATGGCCGTTCTCGGAGACCGGCCAGGCGCACGTCGTGCCGTCGTCGGTGCGCGCGACCACCACCGACACTTCGCATGCGAGCTCGACCAGTTGCTCGAGCACGCAGGGCTTGCGACCCATGGTTTCGACCGCCTGCACGACTTCCCGGGTCGATTTGACGCGCACCTGCCCCTTGCCGTCGTAGCCCAGGCGCGCGCTCTTGACGATGCCCGGAAGGAGCGACGTGTCGATGCCTCGGGCCTCCTCGACATTGCGCAGCACCGCAAAGGGAGCGACCGCGAACCGCTGGCCTGCGAGAAAAGTCTTTTCGCTGATGCGGTCCTGCGCGATCGCGACGCTGGTCGCCGATGGTGTCACGCGCATCGTCTTGGCGAGGAAGTCCAGCGCCGCCGCGGGAACGTTCTCGAACTCGGTCGTTGCGCCACGGCAGCGTTGCGCAAGCTCGGTGAGCGCGTGGATGTCGAGGTAGTCGGCTTGCAGATGGCGGTCGGCGACGCTCCCCGCGGGGCTTTGATCGCCTGGATCGACCACTGCAACCTTGTAACCCAGGCTCTGGGCCGCCATGCAGAACATGCGACCGAGCTGCCCACCGCCGAGCAATCCCAACCACGCGCCCGGGCCGATCGGTCCGTTGTCCTGCGACTCCACCGAAGTCACTCGACCGCTATCGCGAAGCCTTGCCTGCGCCGCGGAGCGGCAGCTGCATCGCGCGCGCAGCGTCGGTCTGCTTTGAGCGGGCGCTGTGCAAGCGCTTGGCGAGCTCCGCATCGTCTGCGGCGATCATTGCAGCGGCAAACAACGCTGCGTTCGCTGCGCCCGCTTCGCCGATCGCGAACGTCGCAACCGGGATGCCCTTGGGCATCTGCACGATCGAGTACAGCGAGTCCTGTCCGTTCAGGTAACGGCTGGGGACCGGGACACCAAGCACCGGCACCGTGGTCTTCGAGGCGATCATGCCCGGCAGGTGCGCTGCTCCGCCCGCACCGGCGATGATGGCGCGCAATCCGCGGCCCAGCGCCTCTTCGGCGTACCTGAACATGTCGTCGGGCATGCGGTGCGCGGATAACACCCGTGCCTCGTAGGCGAGCTCCAGGGCGTCGAGCTGCTCGGCGGCGTGTTTCATGATGTCCCAGTCGCTGTCGCTGCCCATGACGATTCCGACCAGCGGCGCGGCCTTGCGCTGTGTCATGCGCCCTCCCGGCGCAGCGTTTGCTTGGTCGATTCTAGCATCGCCATTGCACTCGCCCACGGTCCGGCAGTGGCGCGAAGTGACGTCGTCCGTCACGAGGGGTGACGCGTTGATGCGAAATCATTGTTTTGAGGCGCGCGCTCGCGGACAATGCACGCGGTGACGAATCGAGCATACCTTGGCATGAGCGTCCTGCGGATCTTCGGGCGCGCGGTGGCGTTCGCGTTCGCGCTGTGGAGCTTCACCGCCCATGGCCAGAGCGACACGGACTTCCTCGCTGCCAAGGACGCGTTCGATCGCGGCGATCGACGCAAGCTCGACCAGCTCGCCGCAGGCTTCGGCGGGCATCTGCTCGAGCCCTATGTCGCGTTCTGGCAACTTCGCCTGCGCATCGACGAGGTTCCGCCCGAAGCGGTTCGCGCCTATCTCGCCAGATTCGCGAGCACACCGCTCGCCGAACGACTGCGCATCGACTGGCTCAAGTCGCTCGCCCGGCGCGGCGATTGGACGCGCTTCGGCGAGGAGCTCAACGACCTCGCGCGCAACGACGACGTCGAGCTCAACTGCTTGCGCCTGCAGTACCGCCGCCAGCTCGAAGGCGATGCCGTTCTGGCGGAAGCGAAGCGCTACTGGTTCACCGGCCAGACGACACCCGATGCGTGCGAGCCGTTGTTCGCGGCGCTGGCGGCGCGTGGAGACTTGAGCACCGCGGATCGCCGCGCGCGCTATCGACTGGCGCTCGAGGCAGGCAATCTGCGCCTGGCCCAGAACGTCGCCGGCGATCTGCCTGGCAACGAACGCATCACCGCGCGCGAGTTCGTGCACGCGGAGCACGATCCGGCGTTCCAGCTCGCCAAGGGACAGTTCGCGTGGAAGACGCCGGCCGGACGCGACCTTGCGCTCTACGTGCTCGAGCGCGTGGCGCGCAAGGACGCGGAGCTTGCGCACGCGAGCTGGGCCAGATGGCGCGAGCGTATGCCGCCCGCCGATCGCGCGTGGGGTGACGCGCGCGTCGCCTATCACGCCGCGCGTCAACTCAATCCCTCCGCGAACGACTGGTTCGACGAGGCGCGCGAAGTAACGCTGGGCGGGGACTTCGCGGCATGGCGCGTTCGCGCGGCGCTGCGTGCCCACGCCTGGAACGACGTGCGTCTTGCGATCGACGCGATGCCGCCGGGCGACCAGGACGATCCGGCGTGGCGCTACTGGAAGGCGCGTGCGCTGGCTCAGACCGGCTTTCCCAAGACCGCGGGCCTGTGGTTCGGTGAGCTTGCGAACGACGTCAACTTCTACGGTTTCCTGGCCGCCGATGCCATCGGGAGCGGCGCCGGCAACCTGCCGGCGGTAAAGCGCGCCTTGATGCCGCCCACCCAGGAAGATGTCGAACGGTTCGCGCAACGCACTGCGGTGCGCCGGGCGGTCAAGCTTGCGCAGCTCGATCTTCGTCCCGAGCACCTGCGCGAATGGCAGTACGCGGTGCGCGGCCTGGACGACGAGGGCCTGCTGGTCGCGGCCGAATACGCACGTCGCATCGGGTTGTACGACCGCGCGATCTACAGCGCCGAACGCACGCTGGAGCGCCACGATTACGCCTTGCGTTACATGACGCCGTTTCGCAGCGAGTTCGCCGCCGCGGCGCGCAATCAGGGCATAGACGAGGAGCTGTTGTACGGCGTTGCGCGCCAGGAGTCGCGCTTCACGCCCGGCATCATCTCGTCCGCGGGTGCAGTGGGTCTGATGCAGCTGATGCCGGCCACGGCGCGTTGGGTCGCGAAGCAATTGGCGCGCAGCGACTACACACCGGCGCGCATCAGCGCGATCGACATCAACACGCAGTTCGGTGCGTACTATTTCAAATACTGCCAGGATCGCCTCGACGGACGCGCCGTGCTCGCCGCCGCTGCCTACAACGCGGGCCCCGCGCGTGCGCAGTCGTGGCGTCCTTCGGCCACGCCGATCGAGGGCGCCATCTGGGTCGAGACCATCCCGTTCGGCGAGACGCGCGATTACGTCAAGAAAGTGCTCGCCAACACCATGATGTACGCACGGGCCCTCGACCGTCCCTACGTCTCGCTCACCGACCGGCTGGGCGTCGTCGCGCCGCGTGGCGCAGGCCCCGACCTGCTCACGCGCGCGCCATGACCGCACGACACAACGTTCTCGTCCTCGGCGGCAGCGGCTTCGTCGGCAGGCACGTCGTCGCGCGCCTGGTTGCGGCAAGCCATCGGGTCACGGTCGTCACGCGCCGCATCGCGCAGGGACGGCACCTGCTTCTGTTGCCGACGGTCGACGTGGTCGAGGCGGACCCCTACGACCTGGCTTCACTGACCCGGCTGGCGCACGGCATGACCGTCGCCATCAATCTGGTTGGCATCATTCACGAAGCGGGCAGGCAGACGTTCGAGCGCGCGCATGTCGAATTGCCGCGGCTCCTGGTGGCGGCGTGCCGTGCGGCCGGCGTGTCGCGACTGCTGCACATGAGCGCTCTCACTGCAAGCGAGCACGCGCCGAGCAAGTACTTGCGCAGCAAGGCCGCGGGCGAGAAGGTCGTGACCGACTCGAGCCTCGGTTGGACGATATTCCGTCCTTCGGTCATCTTCGGCCGCGAGGACAGCTTCCTCAACCTGTTCGCGCGCCTGCTGCACAAGCTGCCGATAGTTCCACTGGCGGGCGCCGATGCGCGCTTCCAGCCGGTGTACGTGGGCGATGTCGCGGAGTGCTTCGCAACGGCTTTGGAACTCGATGCGACCATTGCAAATGCATACGAGCTGTGCGGGCCGCGCCAATACACCCTGCGCGAGCTCGTCAAGTACGTCGGCGTCGTGAGCGGGGCGGAACGGCCGATCGTTCCGCTCGGTCCGGGACTCGCCAAGCTCCAGGCGCTCGCGCTCGAAATGCTGCCGGGCAAGATGATGACGCGTGACAACCTCGCGTCGATGCGATGCGACAACGTGTGTTCGGGCGCCTTTCCGCCGATCTTCCGGATGACGCCGACGACACTCGAAGCGATCGCGCCCGAATACCTGTCGCCCGAGGCATTGCATAGCCGGTACGATTATTACCGGGCGCACGTGCACAAGTATGTTGAAACCAGGAAATAGGAAATAGGCGCCGGCGGGGTTATGGACATCGACGCGAGCTCGAAGACCGAGTCATGCGATTTCAGGTGAGGTGAGCGGGGCTCGACTTGCGAGTTCGAGCGCGAGCATGAGGTCGCTCACGACCG
>DATKLH010000407.1:0-11558 GCA_035542515.1 Casimicrobiaceae bacterium | reverse complement strand
ATTCAGCCAGCGAAGCGTTGGCACTGATCGCGCAGCTCGCGCCGTTTCATCCGCGCTTTGTCGAGGCGCCGTGCGCGCCCGAGGACATCACCGGACTTTCTACCGTTGCGGCGAGCTCACCTGTGGCGATCGCGGTGGGTGAGGAGTGGCACAACGTGTTCGAGGCGGGATGGCGACTCGACCGAGCGCGAATCGCCGTGGTGCAACCCGAAATGGCGCACACGGGCGTGACGCAGTTTTGCGCGATCGCCAGGGCCGCAGCCCAGCATGGCGCCGTGACGATGCCGCACGCGACCATCGGTGCGGGCATCTTTCTCGCGGCGAGCCTGCAGGCGAGCGCTGCGCTGGGGGGCGTTCCGTATCACGAACACCAACCTTCGATCTTCGACGCGAACCTGCGCCATGTGGAAACGACGATGCGCTGCGCGGGGGGATACTATGACCTGCCGGATGGACCGGGATTGGGTGTCACACCGCGAGCGTCCCTGTGGCGCTTCCTGCGGGCATCCTGAGGCTTCGTGCGCGCGTCACGGGTGCTTTCGCGCGCAGCGCTTTCGCATGTACGCATCGCGTGACGCGGCCGCACGAACGCGTCGCCTCATGGGGAGAAGCTGAGCATGTGGAAACAGTGGATCGCAGGACTCGCCTGTGCGCTGGTTGCTTTCGGAACCTCGGCGCAAGGGAACGTGGTCGAGCTCGAGTTCCCGTCGTGGCAACACGAGGAGCCGGGCGTGAGCGAGTACTGGACGCAGATCATCGCGGCGTTCGAGGCCAAAAATCCCGGCGTGAAGATCAAGCGACAGCAGATACCGTTCCGCGAGTACGTGGACAAGCTGACGGTGCGCTTCGCGGCCGGCAATCCGCCCGACATCGTCCATCTGCCCTCGCGCAACTTCCTCGCCTTCGCGAGCCAGGACTGGCTCGCGCCGCTCGACGACCAGCTCAAGCAGACCGATGTGACGCAGACCTACACGCGCCTCAACGACGAGATGCGCTACCAGGGCAAGTACTACGGCGTGCTGATGATGGCCTACGGCATGATGTTCTATTACAACGAGAAGATCCTGCAGGACGCGAAGGTCGCCGTGCCGAAGACCAGCGACGAACTGGTGAGGGCGATCGCGTCCACGACCAATGCGAACGCCGGGCGGTTCGGTTGGGGTGCGCCGACCACCGAGCATCCCAACCTCTATGTCGAAATCGGCACCTGGGTCACCGGCGAGGGCGCGAGCTTCTTCAAGGGCAACCGGTACAACTTCACCGATCCGGCGGTGATCCGCGCGGTCGACAAGTTCCGCGCGGCGGTGCGTAATGCTCCGAAAGGCCAGACGAGCGAACAGGCGCGCCAGTTGTTCATCGACGGCAAGGTGGCGATGCTGCGCGACGGCCCGTGGGTCGCGGCGGCGCTCAGGAAGGCGCCCGACGCAACGCGCCCCTATCTCAAGATGGCACGCATGCCGTTCGCGCAGATTCCGGGCGGCACCAGCAACAGCCTTCACATGCCGGCGAAGCTCGACGCCGCGAAGCGCAAGTACGTGTGGGAGTTCATCCGCATGACCACCCTGCCCGAGTGGCAGGCGCGCTATACGCTATTGTCCGCGTCACCGGCCCCGCGCAAAGGTGCGTTGAGCGCGAGCGAGATGTCCGCGCATCCCGACCTCGCCCTGGTCAACCAGGCGGCCAACGATGCGGTGAACCTGTTCCCGGACAACATCAATGTGCGCGAGAACTACAACGAGTTCGCGAAGATCTTCGGCGAGGCCGGCATCAAGCTCATCACCGGCGATCGGCCCACCTCCGACATCATGCGCGATCTGCAAGCGGAGATGAGCAAGCGCATACCGTTGCAGTAGCCGGGCAGGAATTTCGCGATCCGCCGATCGGAGCCCGCTCGGATGGGCATCGGTCGGATCACACGATACTTGTTGCCCGGTTGATGTTTCGACGAAAGGCTTGAGGCGGCTCTGCGCCGTTGCTCCGGCAAGAGCACGAGGAACCAGGGGCATCGCACGCACCGTGCTTACGATCACCGATCGACGGCAGAAGTCTTCGCTCGCACGCAGCGAGCGCCGCTTCGCGTACGCACTGCTCACCCCGGCGTTGGTCGCTGTCCTCGGACTGATCGCATGGCCGATGTACCTGCTGCTGTCGATCAGCTTCCGCGAAGGCAGGAGCCTCAATTTCCTCGCGCTGTCGCGACGGCCGTTCGGGGTCGGCAACTACGTCGAGGTGCTCGGGGATCCGGCGACCTGGCACGCGACCTGGGTGAGCTTCGTCTACACCTTCGGTACCATCGTGCCGGCCTTCGGCATCGGTCTGGGTACAGCACTTCTCCTCAATCGGATCTTCCCGTTGCGCCGATGGCTGCGCGGCCTGATGCTGCTGCCCTGGGCCACGCCGGGTGTGATGGTCAGCATCGTCTTCCTGTGGCTGTTCGACGCGTCGTTCGGAGTGACCAACTATTTCCTGCGCCTGCTCGGCGTCACCCACGCCGATATCGCATGGTTCACCGACGAGCGCACCGCGCTGTTCGCCGTGATCGTGCCCACGATCTGGAAGGCCTATCCGTTCTTCACCTTGACGCTGCTCGCCGCAATGCAATCGATTCCACGGGGACTCTACGAAGCCGCGGAAGTCGATGGCGCATCGGCGTGGCAGCGGTTCAGCAACGTCACCTGGCCCGGGATCCGGGGGGCCGCGGTGCTCGCGCTCGTGCTGAACGGCTTGTGGGCGTTTCGCGAGTTCGACATCATCTACGCGTCGACGCAGGGCGGTCCGGCCAAGGCCACCGAAACGCTCGGCATCCGTGCCTACAACGAGGCGTTCGGTTACTTCTACATGGGCCGTGCCGCGGTGATCGGCATGCTGATGCTGGTCATCGCGCTGGTTTGCGTGCTGCTTGCGCGCAAGCCTCTCGCCAAGGAGTTCTTCTGATGCGCAGCCGGGCGGCCGGGACCTCGGTGGCGGTGGCGCTCCTGACTGCGGTGCTGCTGTTTCCCCTCTACTGGATGATCGTGACGGCGGTGCTGCCGACCGAGAAGGTGCTCTCGCGAGCACCACCGTTGCTTCCCGCATGGAGCGACGTTTCGTTCGAGGCTTTCGTGACCGTCTTCACGCGCAAGCCGCTTGCGACCTGGCTTGCCAACAGTGCGATGGTGATGATTGGCGCAACGGTGCTCAGCCTGGTCGTCGCCACGCTGGCGGGCTACAGCCTGTCGCGTTTTCGCACGCGTGTGCAGCAGGCTGCCGGGCTCACGTTGCTGCTCACCAAGATGCTCCCCGGCAGCCTGATCGTGATCCCGTTCTTCATCATGGCAGCGACATTTCACCTGGTCGACAGCCTGTGGGCGCTGATGCTCGCCAATGCCGCAGTCGGCATTCCATTTGCGACGTGGCTGCTCAAGGGCTTTTTCGACGCCATACCGCGCGATCTCGAGAGCGCCGCGATGATCGACGGCTGCAGTCGCCTGGGTGCGCTATGGCACGTCATCCTGCCGCTCGCCCGACCGGGCCTCGCGGCGTGCGCGATCTATCTCGCGATCGTGACCTGGTCGGATTTCGTGTTCGCGCGCACGCTGATCAACGACCAGGCGCACTGGACGATCACGACAGGGCTGGTATCGTTCATCGGCGAGCACTCGATCGACTGGCCCGCGCTCATGGCCGCAGGCGTGCTCTCGATGGCGCCGATGGCAATCCTGTTCCTGCTCCTCGAACCTTTCCTCGTGTCCGGCCTTACCGCCGGCTCGCAGCGCTGATGCACGTCCTGGTCACCGGAAGCACAGGTCGCATCGGACGCCGCGTCGTCATGCTGCTGCTCGACCGTGGCGACAGCGTGACGGGATTCGACGCCAATAGCGCGAGGCTCGATCATCCGCGCTACCGTGAAGTGGTCGGCCGATTCGAAGATGAGCGGGCGTGCACTGAAGCCGTGCGCGGGGCCCAGGCGATCTGTCATCTCGGTGCGTACATGTCCTGGCTTCCAGGCGATGCGGCGCGCGTTTACGCGAGCAACGCGACCGGCACGTTCGAGCTGCTGCAAGCAGCCGCGCGTTGCGACGTGCGACGCTTCGTGCTGGCGAGCACCGGCGAGGTCTATCCGGAAAGCCGTGCGCGCTATTCGCCTGTCGACGAAGACCATCCGTGCGAGCCGCGCAGCATCTATGGCTTGTCCAAGCTGCTCGCCGAGGAGACCACACGCTTGTTCGCGCGTACGACAGCGATCGAAACCGTCATCCTCCGCTTCGCGCATACGCAGGATGCCGACGAGCTGCTCGATCCCACGAGCTTCTTCTCGGGGCCGCGCTTCTACCTGCAAGCGAAGATCCGGCAGCAGCGCGAACTCGGCAACAGCGGCGCGCTGGCCGTCCTGGAAGCCCTCGACGATGGCGTGCCCAAGCACGTCGTCCAGTGCAACGAGGCGGGACGACCGTATCGCATGATGATCGCCGACGCGCGTGATATGGCAATCGGCGTGGTCCGCGCGCTCGATGTCGCGGAGGCGGCGGGCGGGGCGTTCAACCTGGGACCGGACGATCCGGTCCGGTTCGACCACGCGGTTGCGCTGCTTGCCGAAGTCTCGCGGCTTCCGGTAGTTCAGGCGCGGCTGCCCGGCCCCCCGGTGGACTATGCGACGTCGAATGCCCTCGCGCGCGACGTGCTCGGCTTCCGGCCGGCATGGAGCTTCGACCGCATGGTGGCGGATGCCGCGCAGCGTTTCCAGCGCAACGCATCCGCATGAACACCGTGCTGCTGCGCCCAGAGCACCTTGGCCTCGCAGAGCTGCGCGAAATCTGGGTCGCACCAACCCGCATGACCGTCGAGGCCGATGCTCGCGGGAAGGTGAACGCCTCCGCCGCCACGGTGGCTCGTGTCATCGCCGAGGGTCGCACGGTATACGGCGTCAATACCGGCTTCGGTCTGCTCGCCCGCACGCATATCGACGATGCGCGGCTCGCGGAACTGCAGCGCGCACTCGTGCGATCGCACAGTGCCGGAACCGGCCCGTGGATCGCCGACGAGGTCGTCCGAATGATCCTCGCACTCAAGATCGCTTCGCTCGCGCGTGGCTACTCGGGTGTTCGTTGGGAAGTGATCGAGGCACTGACGGCACTCGCGAACAGCCGCATCGTGCCGTGCATCCCGTCGCAAGGATCGGTCGGAGCATCCGGCGATCTTGCTCCGCTCGCGCACCTGGCTGCTGTCCTGATCGGCGAGGGCGAAGCGCGCATCGATGGCGGCACGATGTCAGGTGCCGATGCTCTCGACGCGGCGGGCCTCGTGCCGCTATCCCTCGCTCCCAAGGAGGGGCTCGCGCTGCTCAACGGGACGCAGGTCTCTTGCGCGCTCGCGCTGGCAGCGCTGTTCGCCTTCGAGCGGGTCGTTGCCGCGGCGTTGGTCGCCGGTGCGCTTTCGGTGGATGCCTGTCTTGGCAGCGACACGCCTTTCGATGCGCGTGTGCAAATGCTGCGCGGTCATCGCGGTCAATCCGACGCCGCGCGCGTGTATCGCGACTTGCTCGCGGGCAGCGCAATCCGCGCGTCGCACAAGGATTGTCCGCGCGTGCAGGATCCCTACAGCCTGCGCTGTCAACCGCAGGTGATGGGCGCCTGCCTCGACCAGGTGCGTCACGCTGCGGGGACGTTGCTCATCGAAGCCAACGCGGTCACCGACAATCCGCTGGTCTTCGCCAGCGACGACGAAGTGCTCTCCGGCGGCAACTTCCATGCGGAGCCGGTCGCCTTCGCGGCCGACAACCTCGCACTCGCGATCGCCGAGGTGGGAGCGATGTCGGAGCGACGCGTGGCGCTGCTGATGGACACGAACCTTTCGGGTCTTCCGCCGTTCCTGGTCCAGGATGGCGGCGTCAATTCGGGCTTCATGATTGCGCAGGTCACCGCCGCGGCGCTCGCCTCCGAGAACAAGGCGCTCGCGCATCCACATTCGGTGGACTCGCTGCCGACCTCCGCGAACCAGGAAGATCACGTGAGCATGGCCACGGGCGCCGCACGGCGGCTGCAGCCGATGGTGACCAACACCTCGGCGATTGTCGCCATCGAGCTGCTCGCAGCGGCGCAAGGCGTCGAGTTGCGCAGGCCGCTGCTCACGTCGGCCGCATTGCAGGATGCGATCGGCGTGATCCGCAGGCAAGCCGCGTTCTGGGATCGCGACCGGCCCTTCGCGCCGGATCTTGCCCGCGTGCGCGCTCAGGTCGATGCGGGAGCATTCACGCGCTTCGTCCCCCAGCTCCTCGTCTAGAACTGCGCGATGCGGTGTCGGTCCGGGCGCTGCGGGGCTACGAGGCCTCGCGCAGCGCGCTCCTGAGCGTGTCGAGCGTGAGCGATCCGAGGGGCACGCCTTCGGCGTCGACCACCACGACATTGTCGGCCGTGTCGCTCAGCAGCACGTTGAGTGCGTCGTGCAGCGTCGACTGTGCCGGGATCGCGGGCCCGTCGGCATCGGCAACGCTCGGCGTCATGTAGTCGGTCACGTCGAGCAGCGCGAGTCGCTTGAGCGCGCGGTCGCCGCCGACGAAAGCCTCGACGAAGCCGTCGATCGGATGGGCGAGGATTGCGCGCGGCGTGTCGTACTGCACCAGACGACCCGCGCGCATGATCGCGATGCGCGTGCCCATGCGCATCGCCTCGTCCATGTCGTGGGTCACGAACACGACGGTCTTGCGGATTTCGCGCAGGATGCGCAGGAACTCGTCCTGCAATTCGCCGCGCGTGATCGGATCGATCGCACCGAACGGCTCGTCCATCAGCATCACCGGAGGATCGGCCGCGAGCGCACGCGCCACTCCAACGCGCTGCCGCTGCCCGCCGGAGAGCTCGGAGGGGAAGCGATTGCGGAATTCGTCCGGCGGCAGGCGCACCAGCGCGAGCATCTCGTCGATGCGCGCTGCGATGCGTCGCCCGTCCCACTGCAACAGGCGCGGCACGGTGGCGATGTTCTGGCCGATGGTCATGTGCGGGAACAGTCCCACCTGCTGGATCACGTAGCCGATCGTGCGGCGAAGCTGCACCGGGTCGACGTGGGTGACGTCGCGGCTCTCGACTTCGATGGTTCCGGCATCGGGCTCGATCATGCGGTTGATCATGCGCATGGTCGTGGTCTTGCCGCAGCCCGACGGTCCGATCAGAACGCAGGTCTCGCCTTGTCCGATGTGAAGCGTCAGCGCGTCCACCGCCGCACGACCGATGCCGTCGAAGCGCTTGGTCAGGCCGGTCAGCGTGATCATCGAGCGCGCCTCGGCGCCAGCGCACGCTGCAGCCCGCCGAAAAGGGCGTCGGTACCGAGCGAAAGCAGCGTCACCGGAATGGCGCCCACCAGCAGTTGCGGCATCGCCATCATCGCGATGCCGGCGGTGATGAAGTCGCCCAGTCCGCCGCCGCCGATGAATGCAGCGAGCACGGCGCCGGACACGACCTGCACGGCGGCGGTGCGCAACCCGGCGAAGATGATCGGCAGGGCAAGCGGCAGCTCGACGCGTCGCAAAACCTGCTGCACCGTCATCCCCATGCCGCGCGCGGCATCGATGGCCTCGGGATCGACGCCGCGCAGCCCCGCGATGGTGTTCGCGAGGATCGGGGGCAGCGCAAGCAGCGTCAGCGCGAACAGCGACGGAGCGAATCCGGTTCCGAGCAGCGGCATGGCGAGCGCGAGCACGGCGAGCGATGGCAACGTACGACCCACGTTCGAGAGGTTGACCGCGATCAGCGACGGTCCGTCGCGGCGCGCCACGATCACGCCGGCGGGAATCGCGATCGATGCGGCGATCAGCAGCGCGGAAGCGGACAGGCCGATATGAACGCCAAGCGCATGCATGAACTGCGCCGGATGCGCGACGAGATAGGCCCAAGCTTCGCCGAGCATCGGATGGGCTTCAGCTCGTCCGACGGCGCCGCAAAGCGCGCTCCGCGTGCGCGAGCGTGACATCGACGCTCACCGCGAGTGCGCACGCCGCGAGCGCGCCGGACCAGATCTTCGGCGCGTGATCGCCTGCGATGCCGTTGAAGATCAGCGTCCCCAGTCCGCCCGCGTTCACATACGCAGCGACCACGGTCACGCTGATCACCGTCACGGCCGCGATTCGCAGACCGGCGACGATGACGGGCAGCGCGAGCGGCAACTCGACGCGCCACAGCACCTGTGACGAGCTCATGCCCATGCCGCGCGCCGCATCGATCACGTCGGCCGGCACTTCGCGGATGCCGCTGGCGATGTTGCGAATCAGGATCACGAGCGAGAAGCTCACCATCGCGATGATCGCGTTGGAGCGCCCAAGACCGACCAGCGGAATGAGCAGCGCGAGGAATGCAAGCGTGGGGATGGTGTACAGCAGGCCCGCAATCGCGAGCGCTGCTGCGTACAACCGGTCGCGCCGGGCCACGGCGATGCCGACGGCGAGCGAAATCGCAAACGCGATGACCAGCGCGGTCAACGAGATGGTGACGTGCTCCCACAGCGCGATCGCCACCTGGTCCCAGTTGCGGAGGAACCAGCTCATGCGGCGCGATCCGCTGCGACGAATGCTCCCGTGCTCACTTGCCCGGCAATCGCATCGACGTCGGGCCCGAGCGGTCGATCCTCGTCCAGCATCGGCACCAGCCCGCGCACGTGCTGATAGGCCTCGCTGGCACCCCCGCCGCGTGCATGGTTCGCGCCATCACACAGGTCGAGCGCCTGCGCTGCGATGAGCAGTTCGATCGCCGCGATGTATTCGCACTTGGTCGCCATCGCCGCGAGCTTCTCGGCAACCAGCAGCGCCATGGTGGCGTGATCCTCGATCGCCTCGGACACCGGAAAGAAATCGAGCGAGCCGGGATTGGCAAGGTGTCGGACCTGCGCCCACAGCGAAGTGAGCGTCTTCTGAATCGTCGCGAAGCCGGAGTGAGCCGGGCCGCGCGTGGTCAGTTGCAGCGGCAGGTCGGTGAACTGCGGCGCCATGAAACGCTGGCAGCGCTGTACCCCGAGGCTCGCGACCTGCGCCAGCGCAAGCGCGCATGCATCGAGCGTGATCGCGAGCGCCGGTACGTGGAAGTTACCATTGGACAGCATCGTATCGTTGGCGACCAGTGGACTGTCGGCGGCGCTGTTGAGCTCGAGCTCGATCTGCGCGCGCGCCTCGTCGGTGAGCCAGTGCGCCGCACCGTGCACTTGCGCCACCAGCCGGAACGACAGCGGGTCCTGAACGCGACGCGCGTGGCCAGGTTGCAGTAACGCACTGCCCGCGAGCAGCTCGCGCAATCGTGCCGCGACTTCGACCTGTCCGCGCGCAGGTCGCGCGGCGACCGCGAGCGGCTCGAACGGCGAGAGGTTGGCGCCGAAAGCTTCGAACGACAGCGCAACGGCACTCAGCCACGAAGCGAGGATGCGCTGCACGCGCTCGATTGCGAGCGCCGCGCTCGCGATCGTTGCAGCGTTTGCGCTCACCAGCGCCAGCCCATCCTTCGCAGCGAGCGTGATGGGTGCCAGACCTGCGCGTTGCATGGCATCTGCACCGTCGCTGCGAACGCCGTCGAATTCGGCGTTCCCTTCACCGATGAGGACCAACGCGAGATGCGCGAGCGGAGGAAGGTCGGCGACGCTGATCGAGCCGATGCCTGGAACCACCGGGTGCACGCCGCGATTGAGCATCGCGATGAGCGCATCGAGCACGTGTGGCGATACGCCCGAACCGCCTTGCGCCATGCCGCAGGCGCGGGCGAACATCATCGCGCGGACGCAAACGACGTCCAACGGCTCACCCACGCCGACTGCACGCGCCCTGACGGCGCGTCGCTGGTAATCGGCGAGATCCTGCGGGGCGATGCGCTGCCCGGTGTTCGCACCGAGCGCGGAATTCACGCCGTACACCGGCGTGTCACTCGTCGCCGCCCGCTCGACCGTTGCGCGCGCCTGCTCGACGCGATGGCGTGCCTGCGCCCCGACCTCGACTTCGGCGCGCCCGCGCGCTACGGCGAGCAGATCGCCGAGCGTGACCGCGCGCTCGCCGAGCCGGAGGATCATCCGCGATTCGCGCGCGTGGGTTCAGCGCGTTATTTGGCCAGGCCCTTGGCCTTGAGGAAGTCGTGCGCGACGTCGCGCGGTTCCATCTTCTCGCCGTCGACTTTGTAGTTCATCTTCGCCATTTCGGATTCCGAGAGCGACGCGCTCACGCGATTGAGCACGTCGGCCACCTTCGGATTGGCGTCGAGCGTTTCCTTGCGCACCACGGGGACGACGTAGTAGGGCGGTCACAGGTTGCGATCGTCCTTGAGCCGCTTGAGCTTCAGCGAGCTGATCATGCCGTCGGTCGAATACCCGTTCACGACGTCGATCGACTTGTTCGCGAGCGCCTGGTAGCGCAGGCCGATCGCCATCTGCAGGTCCTCCTTGAACTCCATGTTGTAGGTCGCCTTGAGGCCGGGCAGGCCGTCCTTGCGATCGCGGAATTCGGGACCGGCGCCGAGCTTCAGGTTCTTCGACACCTTCGCCAGGTCGGACAGCGTTTGGAGGTGGTACTGGGCGGCGGTTTCCGGACGCACCACCATGTTGTAGGTGTTGTTGACCGGAGCCTCGTTCAGCAGCACCAGTCCCTTGGTCGCGTACTCGCTCTTCACCTTGTCGTAGACCGCCTTCCTGTCGGTCATCGCGTCCTGCTTGAGCACCGCGAGCAGCATCGTCCCGGTGTACTCGGGATACATGTGGATCTGCTTCTCCTCGAGCGCCTTGTGGGCAATCAGCGTGCCGCCGAGGTTGACCTTGCGCTCGACCTTGATGCCGTTGGCCTCCAGCGCCTGCGCGTAGAGCTCGGCGAGGATGAACTGCTCGGTGAAGTTCTTGGATCCGACGCGTACCGTCTGCGCAACCGCTGGGCCGGCGACGGCCAGCAGCGACAAGGCGACCACAGCGAGCAGGTGACGGGATCTCATCGCGAACCTCCCCCGGTTGGAGAGCGCGATTGTCGAGGGGCGCACCCGCAACGTCAATCCGCGTGAATGTTGGCCTCGTGCGCGAGCTTCGCCCAGCGAGCCGCTTCGGCTCTCTGCATCGCGGCGAATTCCGCGGGCGTGTTGCCCACCGGCTCTGCGCCAACGCCCGCGAACTTCTCGCGGACGTCGGGTTGCGCGAGGATCCTCGCGATCTCCGCGTGGAGACGATCCACGATGGCGCTCGGCGTGGCTGCCGGCGCGACGATCGCGTACCAGGAAGTGACGTCGAATCCAGGCAGGCCCTGTTCGGCGATGGTAGGCAAGTCGGGGGCGGCGGCAATGCGCTTCGCACTTGCGACACCCAGCGCCACCACGGTGCCGGCTTTCACGTGCTGGAGCGCGGCGGAGCTTTGCGCGAAGAACAGTTGCACCTGCCCGCCAAGCACCGCATTCATGGCCGGAGCCACACCATTGAACGGTACGTGCACCATGTCGATGCCCGCCGCACTTTTGAGCAGCTCGCCGGCGAGGTGAGGTCCGCTCCCGTTGCCGGGTGAGGCGAAGTTGAGCTTGCCGGGATTCGCCTTGGCATAGGCGATCAACTCGCGCAAGTTCCTGGCCGGGACCGATGGATGCACG
>DATKLH010000406.1:0-5207 GCA_035542515.1 Casimicrobiaceae bacterium | reverse complement strand
CGACGGGATGGACGCGGTGCGAGCGATCGTGCACGACGCGCCGCGCTTCCTGCGCCATGGCGGCGTTCTGGTCGTGGAGATCGGCCACAACCGCGATCTTGCGGAGGCCGCCTTTCCGCGCCTGCCCTTCGTATGGCTCGCTACGCACTCGTCGCAGGACAGCGTGTTCCTCGTCACGCGCGAGGACCTGATCGCGGGACGGTAACCAGGACGCATGCGGCGAACGCGTGCGCCAGCGGCTCGTCAGATCAACTTGGAACGCGTCGACTATCGCGAAACGATGTCGGCGTTTGGTGTGATCACCGCAGAGGCGAGGCTGCCACGACCCACGACCCGCGCACCTCGGCTCATTTGGCGCTTTCGGCCGAGAGCCCGAAGAAATGCTGGATCTTGCGCACCAGATCGGTCGCGCGACTCACCGCCTGCCGCGCGCGCGCTTCGGCGTCGAGCGCCTGCAGCGTGGCGTCGTTGGCCGCCTGACGTTGGGCCAGCAGTTTGGCGAGAATGCCGGCAAGCTCGGGACGCGCGTGCAACACGGCGTCGAAGCCGCTCTTGTCGAGTCGATAGCACAGCGCCTCTCCAGCTGCGACCACGGTCGCGCTGCGCGGCTGACCCAGCAGCAGGCCCATCTCGCCGAAATAGGCCGGCGCTTCGAGCGTCGCCAGCTTGAAGCGCGCCTTGGTGTCGCGGTTGACGCCCATGACCTCGACGCGTCCGCGCGCCAGCAGGTACAGGGAATCGGCCTGCTCGCCGGCGTGGAACAGCACGTCGCCCGGCGCGTACAAGCACGTCTGCAACTGGCGGCAGGCCTTGTCGCGCTCCTCGTCGGTGAGCGGCGCGAAAAGGTCCATCTGGCCCAACGCGGCCATCCGGATGTCCTGTTCGCGCGCCTCGGCGCCGACCCGCTCGTCTTCGCGCACCTCGACGATGCGCCGTGGATACGGAATGCGCAGGCCGTTGCGCAGGAGCGCTGCGAAAACGTGCTGGCGGATGCGCGAGTCGGTCGCGATGTCGCGAGCTGGATCCATAAGGAAATAGACCACCGCGTATTCGACGCCGCTCTCCATGAACTTCTGGCACATCACCTTCGGTTGCGGTTCCTTGGCGACCAGCGGTATCTCGGCTCGATCGAGCGCCGTTTCCACGATCGAGATGACACGCGTCGGCGGCTCGTCGTAGTCGATCTCGAAGGACACGATGCGGCGCCAGGCCGCGGAATCCTCGCCGCGCCGGCCGACCAGCACCACGCGGTTCTTCATCACCTGCGAGTTGGGAATGACGATCGTTTCGTTGGCGTTGGTCGCGATCGCCATGTAGCGCCAGCGTATGCTGACCACCTGTCCGGCGACGTCGTCGATGCGCACCCAGTCGCCGATGCGACAGGTCTTCTCCATCTGCAGCGCGATACCGCCCCAGAGGTTGCCGAGCGTTTCCTGGGCGGAGAAGGCGAGCGCGCCGGTGATGACCGCCGACGTGGTGATGAGGCCGGCGAGGTTCACGCCCACGGCGTTGAGCCGGTAGATCGCGTACGCGATCAGCGCAAGCGCGAAGATGAAGTCGTCGAGGATGCGCGGAATGCCGCGCCGGGCGAGCACGGTCTGCAGCACGAACAGCACCGCGACCTTGATGAATCCGAACGCGACGATCGCCAGCGCGAGCTCGCGCACGATGACCTGCGCGGTAGGTGATTCCAGCCTGCCGCCGTAGACGTTGGATAGCCCCAGCGCCACGAGGCCCACCAGCATCACGACGACCATCGGCAGCAGCCCGCGTGCACGCGCGACGCCGAACAGGAGCGCGATCACGGTCAGCAGGGCCGCGGCGGCGGTGAACAGCGCCGCGTCGTACATGGTGACGTCGATGAACATCGGCGGGGTCAGGGGTCGGACGCGCGATTATAGGGTCGGAGGGCACCGGCACGGCGGCCGACCGCGTGGCACGGGTCCTCGCCTCCGCGGCGCGCACATCCGAACCTCCCGTCGCAAACCGGCGGTGGGCACGGTGGCGCGCCGCGTAGAATCGCGAACGTTTTCCCTTTCTTCTCTTCGATCCATGGCGCTTCGTACCGGCGGCGAACTGGTCGTCGCAGCTTTGCTCGCGCAAGGCACCCGTCTCGCCTTCGGTGTTCCCGGAGAAAGCTTCCTGGCCGTCCTCGACGCATTGCACGACGCGGGCGACCGGCTGCGCTTCATCGTATGCCGGCAGGAAGGTGGCGCGGCCTACATGGCTGAAGCGTACGGCAAGCTCACCGGTCGTCCCGGCGTGGCGATCGTCACGCGCGGGCCCGGCGCCACCAACGCCGCGGTGGGTGTGCATACGGCCAAGCAGGACTCCACGCCGCTGCTGCTGCTGGTCGGACAGGTCGGCACCGATTTCAGCGAACGCGAAGCGTTCCAGGAGATCGATTACCGACGGATGTACGGGCACGTGGCGAAGTGGGTCGGCCAGATCGATCGCGTGGAGCGTGTGCCGGAGTATGTCGCGCACGCCTTTGCCATGGCCATGAACGGCCGTCCCGGGCCGGTCGTTCTGGCATTGCCCGAGGACATGCTGACGGCAACGGCGGACGTCCCCGACCCGCCTCGCGTCGAGGCCGTGCCATCGGCACCCACCGCACAGCAGTTGCAACGCCTAGGCGCGCTGATGAGCGAAGCGCAGGCCCCGTTGCTGCTTGTAGGGGGCGGCCGCTGGTCATCGGCGGCATGCGATGGCCTGGCGCAGTTCGCCGAGCGCACCGGGCTCCCTGTCGCATGCGCGTTTCGACGTCAGGATCTGTTCGACAATCGGCACGAGCAATACGCCGGCGACGTCGGCATCTCGATCAATCCCAAGCTCGATCAGCGCGTTCGCAACGCGGATCTCCTGCTCGTCGTCGGCGAGCGACTCGGTGAGACGGTGACCTCCGGTTATTCGCTGCTCGAGCCGCCGAGGCCGCATCAGCGACTGGTCCACGTGCATCCGGGCTCCGACGAACTTGGCCGCGTCTATCAGGCCACACTCGCCATCTGCGCGGATCCCGAGTCGTTCTTCACGGCGATGAACGCGATGGACCTCGCGGCGCAGCCCCACTGGCGGGCCAGCGCGCGCACGGCGCATGCGGACTACGAGGCATGGCGCGCGCCGCGACCGGTTCCGGGTGCCATCGACATGTGGAGCATCGTGCGCTGGCTCGACGAGCGCTTGCCCGACAATGCGGTGGTGACCAACGGCGCAGGCAACTTCGCCACCTGGATGCACCGTCTCTACCGGTATCGCGGCTTCGGCACGCAACTCGCGCCCTACTCCGGATCGATGGGCTATGGAGTTCCCGCCGCGGTGGCCGCGAAGGCGCTCGATCCATCGCGCGTGGTGGTTTCGTGGAACGGCGACGGCTGCTACCTCATGAACGGCCAGGAGCTCGCGACTGCGGTGCAGCACGACCTGCGCATCGTGTTCGTGGTCGTCGACAACGGCATGTACGGGACCATCCGCATGCATCAGGAGCGGAGCTATCCGGACCGCGTATCGGGGACGTTGCTGCGCAATCCCGACTTCGCCGCGCTGGCCCGCGCCTACGGCGCACACGGGGAAACGGTTCGCACGACGGAACAGTTCGCTCCGGCCTTCGAGCGCGCGCTGAACAGCGATCGGCCGTCAGTGCTACACGTCCTGCTCGATCCTCAGGCGCTCACGATGAGTGCGACACTCGACGAGCTGAGGGCTCAGGGGCGGGCGAACAAGTAATCGGACCGCCAGACGATCGCGTCGGCTCTCAAGCGCCGTCGATGGCGCGCCGCGCGGGAAACGACACGACATTCTCAGCGCTTGGCGGCGGTCGATGGCCGCGCAGCGATCCGAGGAGCCCGGTCAGCATCCCCGGACTGATCGGCTTCACCACGTGGTAATCGAACCCGGCCTGGCTCGAGCGGATGCGGTACTCGTCCTGGCCGTAGCCAGAGACCGCGACGACCAGCGTGCGACGATAGGCGGGATCGGAGCGGATGCGCGATGCGACTTCGTACCCGTCCATGCCAGGCAATCCGATGTCGAGCAGGACTGCGTCGGGACGGAGCCGCGCCATCGACATCAGCGCCGCGGCACCATCGTGTGCGACATGCACATCGCAGCCTGCCATGCGCAGCACCATCGCCGTGCTTTCCGCCACGTCGTGATTGTCGTCGACCACCAGTACCGAAAGCCCGCCGGTCGAGGCGCGCTGCGGCACTTCCGGGCGCGAGCCCGCGTCGGTATTGGTCGAAGCCGTCTTGACGGCCGGCAACCGGATAGTGAACTCGCTTCCCTGGTCCTTGCCCGCGCTGTAGGCGGATACCGATCCGCCCTGCATCTCGATCAATCGCCGCACCAGCGTGAGACCGATGCCAAGGCCGCCCTGCGACCGATCGAGGCTGCGTTCGACCTGCGTGAAGGGTTCGAAGATGGTCCCGAGGTGCTCGGGTGGGATACCGACGCCCGAGTCGCGCACCCGAAACACGATCTCGGGGCCTTCCTGCGTGACCGTGATCGCGATGCGTCCGCCGCGCTCGGTGTACTTCGCGGCGTTGTTGACGAGATTGGCCAGCGCCTGCGCCACACGAGCGAAGTCTCCGGTCATGCTGAGCGGCTCCGGCGGCAGCATGATGGTCAGCGTGTGCTCGTGCGCATCGACGTTGGGTCGACTGGTCTCGACGGCCGAGGAGACAACTTCTGCGACATCGAGGGTTTCGATCTTGAGCTCGATCTTGCCGCGCGTGATGCGCGACACGTCGAGCAGGTCGTCGACGAGGCGAACGAGCTGCCGGGTCTGACGCGCGATCACCTCGCGGCCCCACGCGACCTTGGCCGGATCGTTCTCGCAGGCCTGCATGACATGCACCGCGTTGCTGATCGGTGCGAGCGGATTGCGCAACTCGTGCGCGAGCATCGCGAGGAATTCGTTCTTGCGACGATCCTCGTCCTGGATGTTCTTGTACAGCAGCGCGTTGTCGAGCGCGATCGCGGCGCGATTGGCAAGGTCGGTCGCGATGGGAAGCGCGTCGGCATCGAAGCTGCGTCCCGACGGCCCAAGTCCCAGCGAGAGGACTCCCAGCGTTCGGCCGCGTGCGCATAGCGGCACGCTGAGTAGCGTGTTGACCGGGACACCGCCCGGGAGACACACCGGGCCGGCCGTGCCTGTTGCGCCGATCAGGTCGGCCGCGACGATCTCGCCCTTGCGCGTGGTCGCGACGCGA
>DATKLH010000405.1:0-8370 GCA_035542515.1 Casimicrobiaceae bacterium | reverse complement strand
CCAAGGCGCGATGCGTGTGCAAACAGCTCGCAGCAATGACCTCGGCATTTGAGTCCGCACTTTTATGCTGAAGTGGGCGACGTGATTCGAGGCGTTCATCCCGCATTCTTCGCGCCGACTTGTTGGTGAGCAGTCTCGGGATCGCGCGCTCGCCTCGTCTCCCAGCGTCGCCGCGCTCCCAGAACCCGCGAAGACAGCGCTACGGCGCGGTAAGGAACAGGCAGCGATTCGCGCGACACGATCCCATGCGCTATCGCAAAAGCGATCGCCTCCTTGCGGTTGAGCACGCCGAGCTTGCCGACGATCCGGTGGAAGTGATAGTCGACCGTACGCGCGGTGATCCCCGTCTTCAATGCGATGTCCGCACTGGTCAGGCCGCGACTCGCAAGCGCGAGGCATTCGATTTCACGCTCTGAGAGGAGCGACAGGCTACCAGGTGACGCAGCGGTGTACGACATCGCCAGATCACGCGGCCAGCGCTTCACGATGAGCCAGTGCAGGCAGAACGCGAGGTCCACCGAGATGCCCAGCAGAGCCTCCGATATTGCCTGCCGCTCGGGACAAAGCCTTCTCGAACTCCAGTTGAGCGAGACCACGACGCTGCGGACTGCGTCACGCAGATAGATCGCGAGCCCGCTGCCTGCCCCGTAGTGCGCAGCGCGATCGAGAACGGCGCGCTGGCGGTCGCCGTCGGCGAGAGCGCAATCCCACGCGAGCGGCGCGGGCCAGCGATTGACTCCGTGCAATAGCACCGGGTCGGCCATGAAATAGCGATTTGCGCGGTATTCCTCGAGCCAACCTGGATCGATGCTGCCCGCGTGCGTGATGTGGACGCGTTGTCCATCGATGTCGTTCACCAGACTCGTGTAGATGGCGTTGTCGTACCCGAGCGATTGCACGGCGTGCGTCAACGCGTCTGCGGCATACGTGCTGCAGCTTGCACCGAGGACGATGAGTAGATCATCCAAGGTTGGTGTCACGTTGCGCGATGCGTGGTCAGCTACGGCATCCATTGGCAACTCCGGTCCGCGGGATAGACGCGCAGCACGTTATCGCGGGCGAACCGCACCCGGTAATGTCGAAAACTACAGTGCCCGATACCTATTTGTTCTCAACCGCTGCAGCAGGAATCCGGGCCAAGCTGCTGGAAATCATCGCATTCCGCGACTGTCGATTACATGGCGGTCGAACGACCAATGGCTAATACCTTCGGGTAGCGGGCACCGAACTGCCTCGAGTCCGACGGGCGCTCGCACACATGGACGAAGTCCATCGCTCTGAACCAGACGCTACGGACGCCACAGGCGTCGCGTGCGCGCGGTTGTGCTTCAGCTCAAGCGCACCAGCAGCTCATCGAGCTCCCGCAGCGACTGCACCAGGCCGACCGGCTGCAATGCTCGCAATTTCTCCGCCGCGTGCGCGCCATGCGCCATCGCGATCGAACGAACGCCGGCCCGACGCGCCATCTCGAGATCGTGAGTGGTGTCGCCGATCATGATCGTCTCGGCCGCGAGCACATCAAGCGCGCTCATGACGTGCACAAGCATTGCAGGGTCCGGCTTCGGCGGACTCTCGTCGGCGCAGCGCGTCGCGTGAAACAGCGCTGCAAGCTCGTGCCGCGCCAGCGCCCGATCGAGTCCCGCGCGCGTCTTGCCCGTCGCGATGCCCAGCAGGTGCCCGCGTCGTGCCAATCGCGCGAGCAGATCGTGCGCTCCTTCGAACAATTCGATCTCGGGCTCGCGCGCGAGATAGTGATGGCGATAAAGCGCAGACAGCCTTGGAATCTCGTCTTGTTGCAACGTGGGCGCGGCGTGTCGTAGCGCATCCGCGAGACCCAGGCCGATCACGTGACGGGCGGCCTCGTCGTCGGGCACCGGACAACCGAGGTCGCGACATGCCGACTGCAGCACGCCGGCGATGATGTCGGTCGAATCGGCGAGCGTGCCGTCCCAGTCGAACACCAGCAGGCGTACGCTCATCGGTGTCAGCGACTCGTATGCGCGTCCGCGACGCGTTGATGCGGTGCCTGGTCGGCGTCCAGAGTCGCAAGGAAAGCCGCGAGATCGGGAGGAAGCGCGCTCTCGAGCATCATCGGTTCGCCGCGGATCGGATGCGCGAACGCGAGCCGCTGCGCGTGCAGGAACATCCGGTCGAGACCCTGCTTGCGCAGCGCCCGGTTCCAGGCGAAATCGCCGTACTTGTCGTCGCCTGCGAGCGGAAAGCCGAGATGGGTCAGATGCACGCGGATCTGATGCGTGCGACCGGTCTCGAGTTCGGCTTCGAGAAGCGCGAGTGGCGGATCGTGCCTGGGCCACACCTTCACGCGCCGAAACGTGGTCACCGCTTCGCGGCCTTCGTCGTCGACCCGTACGCGGCGTTCGCCCTGCTGGGTCGAGAAGCGGTGCAACGCAAGCCGCACGACACGCTTTTCGTCGCGCCAGCGACCGCGCACCAGGACCAGATAGCGCTTGTCGATCTGTCCCTCGCGAAGCGCAGCATGCAGGCGGACGAGCGCAGCGCGCTTCTTCGCGACGAGCAGCACGCCCGAGGTTTCGCGGTCCAGTCGGTGGACCAGCTCGAGGAAGCGCGCGTCGGGTCGGGCGGCTCGCAGCTGCTCGATCAGCCCGTGCGCAATCCCGCTGCCCCCATGGACGGCAAGGCCTGACGGCTTGTCGACGGCGAGAAGGTCCTCATCTTCGTAAACAACCCGGGGCTCGAGCAGGCGGGCCGCTTGCCGTTGCATCGCGCGCGACCGGGTTACGATGGGGTCCGGCGATGGACCCTGCGGCTGGCCGGTGCGGATCGGTGGCACGCGGATGGTGTCGCCACTCGCCAGGCGAGCCTCCGGCTTAGCGCGGCCCTTGTTGAGGCGCACCTCCCCGCTGCGCAGGATCCGGTAGACGTGACTCTTGGGCACGCCCTTCAGATGGCGGGCGAGGAAATTGTCGATGCGCTGCCCCTCCCCCGACTCGTCCACCGTGATCCAGTTGACGGCGTCCTTGCTTAACCTCTTCATTGCTCTATAATCGCCGTCTAGCTGCCAAAAACGGTGTGGTTTCAAACGATTGCGTGGCGCGTCGAAGGATGCGACCGATCGCGACCACCGTGTGCGGCGGTCCGCGCGAGAGCGCGGAAACAAAAACCGGTTAAGTCGCTCGCCGGCCGGGTCTCCTCGATCGAGACCCGAATCATTCGAGTAGCGATAGTAGAGGAACAGCGCAGTCACCGCACCCGGCTCGGCCGGTTCGACGCGGCAGGCTCGCGCGGCGTCAAAGCGAATCTTCGACGCGGTCGGAGTGGAAAACGGTGCTTTCGAGCGCCTGCCCGCCGAACGTGATCATGCAACGCTAGTTCGCGCAACAAGAAGACCAGATCGTAGCGGCGACAACCGGTGGCCCGGTGGTCGGGCCAACGGTGCAACCACGATGACCAGGATTCATCGACCCGTCTCGTCAGTCGCTTCGCGCGTCCCGATTTCGGTACGCGCAACGTCTTCGCGCACACACGCCGCGTAAGCCCGTTCGGCGCGGGCGTCCATCGCTCGCGAGCCGCCGCCTCGTCCCCGCCTTCCGGCGTGGTGTTCTGCGCCGGGGATCATTTCATGAAACGCATGCTGTTCAACGCGACCCAGGCCGAAGAGCTTCGGGTCGCCATCGTCGACGGTCAGAAGCTCATCGACCTCGACATCGAGTCCGCCAGCAAGGAGCAACGCAAGAGCAACATCTACAAGGGCGTGATCACGCGCGTCGAACCCTCGCTCGAAGCCTGCTTCGTCGACTACGGCACCGAGCGACACGGCTTCCTGCCGTTCAAGGAAATCGCGCGCCAGTACCTCAAGTCGCGTCGTGGCGGCGGTGGCGACGGCGACTCGGATAACGAAGGCGAACCGCGCGGTCGCATCCAGGAGTTGCTGCGCGAAGGCCAGGAATTGATCGTCCAGGTCGACAAGGACGAGCGCGGCAACAAGGGCGCCGCGCTCACCACGTACATCTCGCTCGCCGGTCGCTATCTCGTGCTGATGCCGAACAACCCACGCGGCGGCGGCGTGTCGCGACGCGTCGAGGGGGACGAGCGCACCGAGTTGCGCGAGGCGATCGGTGCGCTCGAAGTCCCGCCGGGCATGAGCGTCATCGCGCGCACCGCCGGCATCGGGCGTACGCCCGAGGAACTGCAGTGGGACCTGAACTACCTCATGCAATTGTGGCGCGCCATCGAGGACGCCGCCAAGCTGCAGACCGGCGCGTACCTGATCTACCAGGAGTCGAGCCTGGTGATCCGGGCGATCCGCGATTACTTCCATCCCGACATCGGCGAGATCCTCATCGACACCGAGGCGATCTACGACCAGGCCCAGCAGTTCATGAGCCACGTGATGCCGAACAACGTGTCGCGGGTGAAGTTGTACAAGGATGATGTTCCGCTGTTCTCGCGCTTCCAGATCGAGCATCAGATCGAGACCGCTTACGCGCGCCAGGTTCCGCTGCCGTCGGGCGGCGCGATCGTCATCGATCACACCGAAGCCCTGGTTTCGATCGACGTGAACTCCGCGCGCGCCACCAAGGGCGGCGACATCGAGACCACCGCGTTCAACACCAATCTCGAAGCGGCCGACGAGATCGCGCGCCAGTTGCGGCTGCGCGACCTCGGCGGGCTGATCGTCATCGACTTCATCGACATGGAGAGCGCCAAGAACCAGCGCGAAGTCGAGAACCGCCTGCGCGATGCGCTCAAGTACGATCGCGCGCGCGTGCAACTGGGCAAGATCTCGCGCTTCGGCCTCATGGAACTGTCGCGGCAACGGCTGCGTCCGGCGCTGGCGGAATCGGCGTACATCCCCTGCCCGCGTTGCCACGGCATCGGGCATATCCGCGGTGTGGAATCCACCGCGTTGCACATCCTGCGCATCGTGCAGGAAGAGGCCATGAAGGAGAACACCGCGCAGATCGTCGCGCAGGTGCCGGTGGACGTCGCGACCTTCCTGCTCAACGAAAAGCGCGCCGATGTGCTGAGCACCGAAACACGGTTCAAGGTCAACGTCCTGCTCGTTCCCAATCGACATCTAGAGACGCCCAACTACAACGTGGAGCGCCTGCGCCATGACGATTTGAACAACGCGGAGCCGCTGCCGGTGTCGTTCCAGATGGTCGAGACACCGGAAGAGGCCGACCCGATCAGGGCACGCAAGGAAGAAGCGCGCGAGCCGCGCCAGGAAGCCGTGGTCAAGGGCATCACGCCGGCGCAACCCGCGCCGGTGCGCGCCGAACCCGTTGCCACCAACGCCGCACCGCAGACCACGATATCTCACGGAGGCGAGTCCTGGCTGGGTCGCATCCTCGAATGGTTCCGCGGCAAGCCCATGGAAACCGCAGCACCGGCGCCGGCCGCCGCGGCACCCGCACCCGGTCATCCGCGCCGCGAGCCTGCGGAAAGTCGACGTCGTGAAGGTCGCGACGGCAAGCGCGGCGAACGACGCGAACCCGGTCGGCGCGAGGAGCGTGGCGAAGAGCGGCGCGGCGACGCACGCGAGCGTCGCAACGAGCCGCGCGCCGAGGCGCGCTCGCCCGCACCGCCGCGCGAACCGCGACGCGGAGCGCAATCCGCCCGACGCGAGGGCGAAGGACGCGGCGAGCGCAGCGCCGAGGCGCGGGCCGATCGGCGCGAGGAGCGCGAAGAACGCACCGAGCGTCATGAACGTGGCGAGCATCGTCGCGAAGAGTCACGTCGTGAGCCGCGCTCCGAGCCACGGCAGAAGGCTGCTGCGGAAGCGAAGTCCGCTGCAGTGGCGGAATCGGGTGAGGCGCCGGCTCAGGAATCGGTCCTCGTCAATCAGGCCGCGCGCGGTAACGGCGAGGAGCGACGCGAGGGCGGACGTCGACGTCGCGGACGTCGCGGTCGCGGAGGCGGCGAGCAGCGCCAGCAGAAGGAAGGCGCGCCCGCGACCGCCGATGCTGCCGGCACGCAACAGCAATTGCTCATGCAGGATGCCGCGCCAGACGAAATGGCGTCGCAATGGACCGAGCCTGCGCCGCAAGCTGCTGCGTCGCTGGAGCTCGCCGAGTCGACCACCCACGAAGACGTACTGACGAGCCCTGCGGTGATCTCGGGCCCGCTGGCGGCGAGTCCGCCGGCGATCGAAACGGCCGCGGCCGCAGTGGCTGCGCTAGCCGAAGAGCGGCCGACGATCACGCCAACCGAGGCGACGCCGCCGGCGTCACCTGCGCAAGAGCCGCCACCGCCGATGCATGCCGAGCCTCTTGGACACCCGATCATCGATGCGGTGATTCCCCCGCAGGTCGCACTTGCCGAGCGCGTGTCGCTCGAGTTGCCCGCCGAGTCAGGCCTGGTGCTGGTCGAGACGGCACATCCGGCGCCCGTGCACGTGGAAGCGAGCGAATCGGAAGGACCGCGTCCGAAGCGGACCCGTCCGCCGCGCGTGCAATTGGTCGACGAACCGCTCGAGCTGGTCGAAACACGCTCGGACGGCGCGCCGCCCGCCGCTTGACCGCGGTGGATTGACGCCCGAAAGGCAGGCCCACGGGCCTGCCTTTTTTATTCGCGATCGCGCAATTCCAGACGAACTTGCTCGATCAGCGCGTCGCTCGCCTGCTCGATGAGGTCGAGCACCTGCTCGAAGCCCTGCGTGCCGCCATAGTAAGGATCGGGAACTTCCTTCACACCCAGATGCGGTGCGAAGTCGAGGAACAACCCCAGGCGTCCGGCGTACTCGGCAGGCTTCAGTTGCGACAGCACGCGCAGGTTGGACCGATCCATCGCAAGGATCCAGTCGAACTTGTCGAAATGCGCGCGCGACACCTGCTGGGCGCGCAAGCGCGAAAGATCGTACCCGCGCTTGCGACCATGGAGGATGGCGCGCCGGTCGGGAGGCTCGCCGACATGCCAGTCGCCAGTGCCCGCAGATGCGATCGTCAGTCGATGCGCGAGTCCCGCACGCAGCGCACGCTCGCGAAACACCGCTTCCGCGGTGGGCGAGCGGCAGATATTGCCCAGACAGACGAACAGGACGCCCGGACGCGGACTCTCGGGCTTCGAGAACAGCGCGTTCACTCCATGTACCATCCGTGGCTGACCACGATCGACTGCCCGGTCAGCGCGTTGGTCGGGAACGCCGCGAAGAACAGGGCGACGCGGGCGACATCATCGATGGTGGTGAACTCGCCATCGACGGTGTCCTTGAGCATGACCTTCTTGATGACATCTTCCTCGGAGATCCCGAGGATCTGCGATTGCTCGGGGATCTGCCGCTCGACCAGCGGCGTGCGCACGAACCCCGGGCAGATCACGTTGGTGCGTACGCCGTGCGGCCCTCCCTCCTTCGCGACCGTGCGTGCGAGACCGAGCAGAGCATGCTTGGCGGCGATGTAGGGTCCTTTCATCACCGACGCGGTCTTGGAGTGCACCGAGCCCATGTAGATGATGCTGCCACGACCGGCCTTGTACATGTGCGGCAGGCATGCGCGCGTGGTCAGGAACGCGCCGTCGACGTGGACGCCCTGCATCCTGCGCCATTCCTCGAAGCTGAATTGCTCGATGGGGCGAACGATCTGGATGCCGGCGTTGCTGACGAGCACGTCGACTGCACCATACGCGCGCAGCACCGCGTCGACGCCGGCGCCGACCGCGTGTTCATTCGCGACGTCCATCGTAAGGGCCATGGCCTCGCCACCGGCCGTGCGGATCTCCTCCACGGTGTCTTGCGCCGCGTCCAGCGCGAGGTCGGCGACAGCGACCCGGGCGCCCTCGCGCGCGAAGGTATGGGCGATGGCGCGACCGATCCCGCTTGCGGCGCCGGTCACCAGCGCAACTCGGTTCTGCAACTGCATGTTGTGTTCTCCAGTCATCGGTACCGCCAGCGGATCGAACGTCGCGCGGCGAGGTCGAAACGAGGGCCATTCGTCCTTCGCGCACTTTGCGTGCGACCGCAGCGCAGGCGCGTCGTTTCAGGCACGCAGCTGCAGTCCCGGCCAGCGGCGTCCCAACCGCTACTGCGGACCGCCGGCCCGGTTGATTGGACGATGGTGCCCGCGTGAAAGGCGCGATTGATAAGATGATCGATTCGTGGCAATCCGGACTCGTGCCCGATCCCAGGGGTCGAGGCACCCATCGCGCTTTCGGCGGACACGATTTGCATCCTCACCCACAAGGCGCCGGTCATGGCCGACGGCGAGGCGCCTGTGCATCGCAGTCAAGTATAAGGCCAGCGCGAACGCATCGATCCGACCAAGCGATCTCATGAACCCATTGTCCAGAGCTGTGGCGAGCATCGTCGCGGCGCTCGCGCTTGCCGTGCACGCAGCAACCGGCGTAGCGGCCGATCCTGCGAAGGTGCTGCGCATCTCGTCCAGTGACATT
>DATKLH010000404.1:0-11875 GCA_035542515.1 Casimicrobiaceae bacterium | reverse complement strand
TGGGCCTCTATGCGCTCGCGATCGTGTACAGCTCGCTGCAACCCTTCTCGCCGTGGATGTGGCCCGATGCCGACGTGCCGTTCTTCCTCGTCGCCGGCTGGCCGGCCTACTGGACGCGCGGCGACGTCCTGCTGAACATCGTCGCCTATGTGCCGCTCGGTTTCTTCCTCGCGTTGTTGCCGCAGCAGATGACGCCGATGCGGCGCGCGGGACTCGCTTTCGCGCTCGGCGCTGCATTGTCGTTTGCCATGGAAACGCTGCAGATGGCGATTCCCACGCGCGACGCGAGCGTGCTCGACCTGTTCGCGAATTCGGCCGGCGCGCTGTTCGGCGGCGTGTGCGCGGCGACGCTCGCCGGCGACAACTCGGCACGCGTCGCAGTGCGCGAATGGCGCCAGCGCGTGTTCCTCGCCGGGCGCACCGGCGATGTCGGCATGGCGCTGCTTGCGCTGTGGCTGGTGGCGCAGCTCAATCCCGGGATCCCGATGTTCGCTGTCACCTACGCCAACGACAATCCCTACGGCAGTGTGGGCAACACCTTCGATGGCGCCGCATTGCTGATCGAGGCAGCGGAGAGCGCATTCCAGCTTCTGGGCATCGGCGTGTTCCTCGCGTTGCTGATGCGCAATCGCGGCGACGCGGCGGGAGCGGTCCTGTTGCTCATCGGTATCGCGTTGCTCGGCAAGGGCGTGGCCGCCGTGCTGTTGCTCAAGCCAGCGGTGTGGCAGGCATGGATACGTCCCGGCGTGCTGATCGGCATCGCCGCCGGTTCGCTGCTGATGCCCATAGCGATCAACCTGCCGCGACCCGCGCAGGTCGCGCTCTCCACGGTGCTGCTGCTGTCGTCGATTCTCACGCCGCTGCTGGCGCCCGAGTTGCTCCTCGCTCGCGCGCCAGCCGCGTTGTTCGATTGGCGCTACGGTCAGCTGCTCAACTACAACGGGCTGACGCGCGCCGCGCTGCTCGCGTGGCCGTTTTTCGCAGCCGCATGGCTGTTCGCGCTCGCCGGACGACCGCGTTGGGGAGCGCCCGACGCGGTGGCGTAGGCGGTTGGGTGCTGGTTCGTCGCCGAAAGGCGATGTTCGCTGCGAGGTACGAGGTGTGAGCGTGCCCGCCCGACGTTGGTCCCTGCCATGCATTCAAGGCGCCCACCTGCGCGCGCGCTGCCAGACGCCGCACGCCGACGGCCCATGTCGTCCTGATGAGCTTCCGTGAGACACAACCCCACGGTCCTCCTTGTCGCGCATCGATTGGGACGCTCCAGTACATCGTGTGAGCTTCAGCGCTCTCATAGCTCACACCCCGCCGCCTCGTAGCGCCTTGGGTCGCTTCGATATAATCCGTTCGGCGGCGTTCCGTCGTTCCATTCTTCCGCCGATCCCCATGAGCTACTACCGACGCCACGTGTTCTTTTGCTGCAACCAGCGGGCGGCGCCCGAGAAGTGCTGCGCCAACGAGGACGCCCTGGCGATGCAGCAGTACGCGAAGGAACGCGTGAAATCGCTCGGACTTTCCGGCAAGGGATCGGTGCGCATCAACAAGGCCGGCTGCCTCGATCGCTGCGAAGAGGGTCCGGTCCTGGTCGTCTATCCCGAAGCGGTCTGGTACACCTACGTCGATCGCGACGACATCGACGAGATCATCGAGCGGCATATCCGCAACGGGGAGATCGTCGAGAGGCTGCGCATTTGACGCCGCGTACCACCGAGCGCGTGCTGATCGACGGTCCCGCGGGGCCGCTCGAAGTCGTGCTCAATACGCCCGAGCAGCCACCGGTGGGCCTCGCGCTCATCGCGCATCCGCATCCGCTGCAGGGCGGCACGCTCGACAACAAAGTGGTCACCACGCTCGCCAAGACGTTCTTCAACCTGCGCTACGTCGCGGTGCGATTCAACTTCCGCGGCGTGAATCAGTCGGCGGGCATGTTCGACGAAGGTGTCGGCGAGACCGACGACGCCGCAAGCGTGCTCGCCTACGCCCGCGAGCGCTTCGGCGAGTCGCTGCCTTTCGCACTGGCAGGCTTTTCGTTCGGTTCGTTTGTCATGACGCGCCTCGCCAAGCGCGTCTCCGCGGAGCGCCTGGTCCTTGTCGCGCCGGCCGTGCAGCGCTTCGCCGTCGAGACCGTCCCGGAGGACACCATCGTGATCCACGGCGAACAGGACGACGTCGTGCATCTCGCCGACGTGTTCGACTGGGCGCGGCCGCAGCATCTGCCGATCATCGTGTTTCCCGGCACCGGTCATTTCTTCCACGGTCGATTGCAGCCGCTCGCGCGCATCGTGACCGCCCTGTGGCATCACCGCGCTTCGTCCTCCGATGGCAACTCCTGAAGTCGAAACGCACGGCGCGACGGCTCGTCAGTCGCCGACCGCGCCGCTGGTGCTGCGGGTAGAGGGATTGCGCAAACGCTATGGCGACAACGAAGTCGTGCGCGGGCTTTCCTTCGCGATCCGTCGCGGCGAGTGCTTCGGCCTGCTGGGCCCCAACGGCGCAGGCAAGACCACGACGCTGCGCTGCTGCCTCGGTCTGATCGATCCCGATGGAGGCACCATCGAGCTCGTCGGCGAGCCGGTCCCCAAGGCGGCACGCGAAGCGCGCATCCGCGTGGGCGTCGTGCCGCAGATGGACAATCTCGATCCCGACTTCACGGTCACCGAGAACCTGTTGATCTACGGCCGCTACTTCGGCCTGGATCGCGCGACGCTCGCCGCGCGCATCCCGCGGCTGCTCGACTTCGCGGGACTCTCGGGCAAGAAGGACGCGGGACTGCGCACATTGTCGGGCGGCATGAAGCGACGCCTCACGCTGGCGCGCGCGCTCATCAACGATCCGGAGCTGCTCATCCTCGACGAGCCCACCACCGGCCTCGACCCGCAGGCGCGCCATCTGATCTGGGACGGTTTGCGTCAGCTCCTGGGCACCGGCAAGACGATCCTGCTCACCACCCATTTCATGGACGAGGCGGAGCGACTCGCCACGCGCCTCGCCGTGATCGACCATGGACGCATGATCGCCTGCGACACGCCACGCGCACTGCTTGCAGCGCATGTCGAGCCCGAGGTGGTCGAGGTTTACGGCGACGATGCCAAGGTGTGGGCCGAGCAGTCCGGCCGCGCTCGATGCGAGCGCCTCGAGATCTCGGGCGAGACCGCGTTCTGCTACGCCTTCGACGTGAAGCCGCTGCTCGATGATCTTGCGACGCGCCACAACGTTCGCTACCTGCATCGCCCGGCGAATCTCGAAGATCTGTTCATCAAGCTGACCGGGCGCGAACTGCGCGATTAGTCGAGCCGGCGATGCGGCGTCGCGCTCCGATCCCGCGTCGGCGCGCACATCGCCGGTGCGGCGCGTTTGGACCCTGTTGACAAGCGGTTTGTACGGGCGCACATTGAAATGGGGAGTAACCGGAAAGGAGGTTCCATGAACAAACTTGCAGCTCTGACGATGGTGGCTCTGGTCGGTCTCGCTCCGGCGATCGCCGCGGCCTGCGAGGGTGACGACTCGTGGGCGGCCGCGAATACGCCCGAGAAGCTTGCCGCACCCACGCCTCCGGCGGCGACCAAGGCACCCGCCGCAACGGTTGCGCGTAACGCGCTTCCGAAGGCAGCCAAGCCCGCGAACCGCGAGGTCAAAGTCTCTTCCGCCGATGCGAAGATGAAGGTCGTATCGTCGAACTGAAGCGCCGACGAGGCACGCAAAAAAGGCCCGCCGCAAGGCGGGTTTTTTTGTGACGCGCGATCTCGGCACGCGTCCGAGGCGATCCGGTAAGCGTGTCTTCGTCGCTTCGCGTCCGACTGTGCGCGCGTCCCTACAGCGCGAAGATGCGCTGCGCGTTGAATCCGCGCACCTTGTCGCGCACGCCCTCGCGCAACCCATTCACGCGCGCAAGGCACCCCGGCATGTCCCCGATGGTGTGCGGATAGTCCGAGCCGTACATCACGTTGTCGGCGCCGAAGGTGGACACGCACAGCTCCAGCGCTCCGGGCGCGAACAGTACAGCGTCGGCGTAAATGCGGGTCAGGCACTCCGAGGGGCGCACGCTCGTCTTCTCGCGGCACGCTGGAATGTTGTCGAAGCACTGGTCCATGCGCGCGATCAGGTAGGGAAGCGCGCCGCCGCCGTGCGACGCGATGATCTTGAGCCGCGGATAGCGCTCGAAAAAACCGTCGTAGATCATGCGCGCCACCGCGAGCGAGGTGTCGAAGGTGAAGCCGATCGACGCGGTGAGCTGGAAGACATGCATGTCCATCGACGCAACGCCGGGCGGCGCAGTGGGATGAACCAGCACCGGCAAGCCCTTCGCGTCGATCGCCGACCAGATCCGTTCGAACGCCGGATCGGTCAGCGAGCGACCATCGACGTTCGCCAGCACCATGACGCCGACGGCACCGGCGTTGCACGCGCGATCGAGCTCGGGCAATGCGAGGTCCGGGTATTGCCACGGCAGCGACACGAAGAAGCGTAGCCGATCGGGATGGGCGCGCTGCGCCGCCGCCATGTCGTCGTTCATGATGCGCGCGGCCTGCAAACTCACTTCCGCTCCGCCCCAATAACAGTTGGGACAGGTCAGCGACACGATCCCGATGTCCACGCCATGCTGGTCCATGGTCTTCAGGCGCAGCGCGTAGTCGAACATCGGCGGTACCGGCGTCATGAACGGCGCACCGTCGAGATGGATGGCCCGCAGGCCGCCTTTGACTTCGCGCACCGTGTAGCGCGGGCCGCCGAATTTCTGCAACAGATCGAACCACTCCTTGGTGAGCGAGTGGGTATGGACGTCGATGACAAGCGACATGCTGTACCCTCGGGACTCTGAAAATCGAAGCCGGTGACGGCGATTGGATCGCGAAGCTTTTGGCCGCCTCAGTCCACCTTCGCTCCCGACTCCTTCACCGCCTTCAGCCAGCGTGGTTGCTCATCGCGAATCGCGGCGGCGAACTCGTCAGGCGAGCGCGCCGGCAACGGCTCCATGCCGAACTTGAAGAGCAACTCGCGAAACTCGGCAGTGTTCTTGATCGCATCGAGCTCGCGTGCAAGCAGCGAGACGATCTCCTTCGGCGTGCCTGCCGGAGCGACGATACCTTGCCAGGCCTGCCAATCGAATCCCGGTACCGTGGACGCCACCGGCGGAACGCTGGGCAGCAGCGTGGTCTGCTTGGCCGCGGAAGTTCCCAACGCCGTGACCTTGCCCGCCTGGATGTTCGGCACGGCAACGGTCGCATCGCAGAACATCACCTGCACCGATCCGGTCAACAGGTCCGGCAGCGCGGCGGTCGTCCCTTTGTAGGGGACGTGCTGGATCTGCAGGCCGAGTTCGCTCTTGAGCACTTCCATGAACAGCTGGTGCGGGCTGCCATTGCCGACCGAAGCATAGTTGTACTTGCCCGGCGCGCGCTTGATCGCGTCGATCATCTCGCGCACGTTGTGCGCGGGAAACGACGGGTTCGCGATGAGGAAGAAGTTGACCGTTCCGACCTGCGACACCGGCGCGAAATCGCGTACCGGATCGATCGGCGAGGGCCGATACAACGCCGGCGAGATCCCGAGCGTCGTGCTGGTCGCCATCAGCAGCGTGTAGCCGTCAGGGGCGGACTTCGCAACGTACTCCGCGCCTACGAGCGTCCCCGCGCCGGCCTTGTTCTCCACGATCACCGGCTGCTTGACCGCCGACGCAAGGCGTTCGCCGACGGCGCGCGCGAGCAGATCGGTGAGTGCGCCGGGTGGATAGGGAACGACGAGCTTGATCGGGCGATTGGGATACCCCGCCGGTGCCTGCGCGTGCGCAATGCACGCAACCGCAGCCCAAATCGCCGCGGCGACAACCACGCGAAGCCAGTCATGAAGCGATCGGGTCATGGGTAAGCGACTGAAGGCGAGCAAAAGCGCGAGCCGGCGAACATAAGAGCGCCGACAGTCACGTGTCAAGGGCAAGGCGTGAGAAAATCCGGCGGCGGCGCCATGCAATGCTCCGCATGCCCCGGCATCCCGCCAGTGCGCGTCCTCGCCAAGGATGGCTCCATGACGACCGCCGTCGCCAAGCTTCTTGCACCTCCCGCGCTGTCGCCGCGATTCACCGCGGTTTGGCAACGCAACCTGCTGGTGTGGCGCAAGCTCGCCTTCGCGAGCGTACTGGGCAACATCGCCGATCCACTGCTCTACATGCTCGGCCTCGGCTACGGCATCGGCGCATTCATCGGAGAGGTCGACGGCATGAAGTACATCGCGTTCATCGGAACCGGCATGGTGTGCCAGAGCGCGATGTTCACCGCGAGCTTCGAGGGCATGTACTCGGCGTTCTCGCGCATGCACGTGCAGCGCACCTGGGATGCGATCATCAACGCACCCATCGGGCTCGACGACGTGGTGATGGCGGAGTGGATCTGGTGCGCGACCAAGGCAGTCATGTCCACCACCGCGATCCTGCTGGTGATCATGGCGCTCGGTTACGGGCACACGTGGCTCGCGATCTTCATCCTGCCGCTCGGCTTCCTGGTCGGACTGACCTTCGGAGGCTTCGGCCTGATCATGAACTCGCTCGCCGCCGGCTACGATTTCTTCACCTACTTCTTCACGCTGGTGCTCACGCCGATGCTGCTGTTCTCAGGCGTGTACTTCCCCGTGCATAACATGCCGGCATGGCTTGCAACGGTTGCCAATGCGCTGCCGCTCAAGCACGCGATCGACTTGGCCAGGCCGCTGATGCTCGGGCAGGTTCCGGGCGATATCGCGACGCACCTCGGCGTCCTCGTGCTGTACGCAGGCGTCGCGTACTACGTCGCACTGGTCCTGACGCGCCGCCGCCTGCTCAAGTAGCGCCGTGCCCGAGCAGCTGTTCGCGCCGTGCCCGCGCGGTCTCGAAAGCGCGCTCGCCGACGAGCTTCGCGCGTTGCAGGCGCGCGACGTCGACCCGCGCGAAGGCGGCGTCGCGTTCGCGGGCGATTTCGCGTTGGCTTGCAAGGTCAACCTGTGGTCGCGCCTGGCGAGCCGCGTGCTATGGCGCGTGGCGAGCGGCCCCTATCGCGATGAGTCCGACATCCACGCGCTCGCCCGCGCGGTGGACTGGCCACGCCTGTTCCGCGGCGATCGGACGCTGCGCGTCGACGTGGCCGCAACGCGTTCGCCGCTGCGCAGTCTCGAATTCGCGACGCTTCGCATCAAGGACGCGATCGTCGACTGTTTTCGCGATGCGACCGGCACGCGTCCCTCCGTCGACAAGCGCGCGCCGGACGTGCGCATCAACGCGTATCTCACGGCCGATCAGGCGATCGTCTACCTCGACACCTCCGGGGAGCCGCTGTTCAAGCGCGGCTATCGCGGGCAAACCGAAGAGGCTCCGCTGCGTGAAAATCTCGCCGCCGGTCTGGTCGCGCTCGCCCAATGGCACGGCGATGCACCGCTGCTCGATCCGATGTGCGGCGGCGGAACGATCCTCGTCGAGGCGGCGATGATTGCCGCGAATCGCGCGCCGGGCCTTGCACGCACCTTCGGGTTCCAGAAGCTCGCGTGGTTCGACGGACCGGAGTGGCAGCGCATGAAACAGGCCGCCCGGGACGCGGTCCGCCCCGCGCCGCAACGCGCTGTCGTATTCGGCAGCGACATCGCGCAGGCCGCCGTGGACAAAACGCGCGCACACCTGGCGGCAGCGAAGGTGGAGGGCTTTGCGGAGCTGACGCGTGCCGATGTGCGTTCGCGGCCCGCGCCCGAATCGCACGGCACGCTGATCGCCAATCCGCCTTACGGGGTTCGAATGGCCGAGGCGCGCGAGCTCGCAGCGTTGTATCCGCAGCTCGGCGACGCGCTCAAGCAGCGCTTTGCCGGTTGGACGGCGTACCTGTTCACGGCGGATTTACGCTTGCCGAAGCTCATCGGTCTCAAGCCGGCACGCCGCATACCGCTGTTCAACGGTGCGCTCGAATGCAGGCTGTTCGTGTTTCCGCTGGTGCACGGCGGCCATCGTAGGGAAGGGCCTTTGCTAAAATAGGTGCCCTTCACGCGCGACTGTCCGAACCAGCCCAAGCCATGCCGATGCTTCCTGCCCGCGACTACGAGTCGGAACACACGCGCTTCATCCGCGAGCTCTTGCAGAAGCGGCCCGAGATCGTTGCGGAGCAGAAAAAAGGTCGCGCGATCTGGTGGGACAAGGCGCCCGACGAAGTCGAGCAGCGTCGCGACATGGATCGCGCCCGCGTGCCGCAGAAGCCGTACGTATACGGCAGCGAATAAACCAACGGGCGAAGGCCGCGACGCGGGACCTCAGCTCTGCAAGCGACTGCCGGGGCGTGCCCAGCCGTGAATGAAATAGCGCGGCGTGCCGCTGATGCGTGCCTCGAAACCGCAGTCGGCAAGGCGCTGCTGCAGCGAGGCCGGCTCCCAGAAGACCTTCACGATCTGGTACGCGCGCCCGTCGGCAAGCTTGCGCACCGCAACGCCGGCATCGCGGTCCGCCACCGGATGATCCCGCGCGTGGGAGGTCGGGTCGTGTGCCGAGTCGATGAGGTACGCCCAGCCGTCCGGTGCCGTGGCCTCGGCGACCTTGCTCCAGAACGTCGCGAACCGCGAGTGCGGCACATGCGAAAGCCAGAAGCTCATGAACACGAGGTCGTAGCGCTCCCGCGGCTGCCACGCGAACACGTCGGCCACAACGTATTGCACGTTGGCGCTGGCCACGCGCTGGCGATTGAGCTCGATCACTTCCGGCGAAGCATCGACGGCTGTGACAGCGATCCCGCGGCGCGCGAGTCGCTGCGTCCACAAGCCGGTTCCGCATGCGATTTCCAGTGCGGTGCGCGGTGCATGCGCGTCGAGAAAAGCGTCGAGCGCGGATTCGGCCGCCGCGATGTCGGCTTGCCAGGCCTCGCGCATCTGCGGACCGCGGTCGAAGCGTCCCTCGCGTCGCCACCATGCGTCGTATTCGGGAGCGCGTTCGCGGTAGTACTCGATCTGCTGGGCGAGCAGGGCGTCTTCGGTATCCTTCATGCGCCCATGATAACCACCGCCCGACTTCGGCGCACACCCCGGGTATCGGGATGACCGACCCACCGCGCAGATCGTCAGCGCCGCGCGGTCATACGCGCGCGCTGCTGGTCGTGGCTGCAATCGCCTGCAGCCTCGCAGGGCTGGAGATGTACGCGCTGTGGCGATCCAACCAGCGCTATCTCGCTCCACCCCCGATTGCATCCGAGACGGCGACGCGCAGCCCGACCGCCAACGCGGCGCAGCCGTCGGCGCTGCCGCCGGGCATCATCGGCTTTGTCGACGAGCCGGTGCATGAAAGCACCGTCGGCGCAACGCTCAAGGCCAACGGGTGGGCGCTCGCGCCTTCCGGCATTCGGGACGTGCAGATCCGCATCGATGGCCGTTCGTATGCCGCGCAATACGGTGCCTCGCGCGCCGACGTCGCCGCGGTCAAACCCGGTTACCCCGACGCGGCGCAATCGGGATTCACTTTCGAGCATTCCCTGACCGACCTGCCACCCGCACGGCACGTAGCCGAATTCGTGGCGAGCGACAAGGCCGGCAACAGCACCGCGCTGGGACGTCGCAGCATCATTCCGCCGCAGGCGCAGTCGATGTGGGCCCCGATGCTCGACGTGCAGCCGCCGCTCAAGCAGAACAAGTTCTATTACCTGATGATGCTGTCGGGAGTCGCAACCGGAGGCGCCGCGGAGCTCGACACGGAGTATCGCGATTACGCATCGACCACGCAGATCGTGGGAATGGAAGTTCCGATCCTCTATCTGCGCACCACGCGCGGCGCGAAAGCGGACTGGCAGTTCGATCCCGATTTCGACACGACGCGCAAATGCGGCGAGCGCCTGGTCGCCGAGGACAACCTGTCGAGCGTCATCGCGTACGCGATCCGCAAGCGCATCCCGGTGCAGTTCATCCTCAACGGCGGCATCTGGTCGGACTCGAGCTGCGCGACGCCGCAGTGGGACTTGACCGACCATCTCGAGGAAGACGTCGCCAACTGCCAGTGGACCCAAAGCGACCATGTCTTCCCCGACGACTACCTCAAGGGCCTGACCGGATCGGTGGATTCGCCGGAGCTCGCGCGCTCGCTCACCTACAACGTCTACGCGAAAAAGGTGCGTGCCTACAAGAAGCGCAACCTGCAGGCTGCCGCACGCATCATCGCGAGCTTCGCGCGCGAGCATCCCGATCTGTTCGTCGGCGTCGCGCTCGACTCCGACACCTACATGAATCCGTTCTTCCTGTTCAAGGAGATCTTCGACTACAACCCAGGGATGCTGCGTCAGTTCCGCGAATGGCTGCGCGGCTCCGGTCCCTATGCCGGCCAACCGGCCGACGGCGCGCCGGACTTGTCGCGTTATCGCAGGATCAGGCCGCTCACGCTCGCACAGGTCAATGCTCTTGCGAAGCAGCACTGGAAAACGTGGGACCAGGTGCAACCGCCGCGTCGCTTCCCGGGCATGGTGCGCGATCCGCTCAAACCGGGCGAGACGCCGTTCTGGGAAGACCCCTGGTGGCAGGCGTGGGACCAGTTCCGCAAGCACATCGTCGGACTCCACTACGACGAGTTGTCGCACTGGGTGCACGAAGCCGGCATTCCCACCGATCGCATCTTCAGCGCGCAGGGGTTCATCAAGCCCGACCCGGGCCTGACGCCGTTCGCGACACACATCGACAGTCACAGCCAGAACTACGATTCGTCGGGCGTCTCGATCGAAGGGTCGATTCCCCGCTACGGCCATCTGGGCGCGGTGATCTACGGCGAAGCCGCGCGCAACGACGTGCGCATGGACGACGGTCACTCGATGTTCGCCGAGTTCGCGCGCATGAACGACGGCTGGGCGATCGTCGAGTACAACAGCACCGACCTCAAGCATCCCACCGATCTGCCCGACTACGCCATGGCTTACAAGACCTTCCGCGACGCCTTCAACTTCGGCGCACGCGAGATTTCCATGATGGCGTGGAACGGCAGCAACGGCATCAACGCGGGCAAGCCGGGCTACGTGGCGTACATGGCATGGCGCAATACGCCACCCGAGGAAGCGATGCGCGACCACATCGTGTCGCACGCGAACGTGCCGTGGGGCGCGCGCTTGTGGACCTTCGGCACCCCGCGCCACGTCGATGACGACGGCTGGTCGGCGGCGCGCGGCGAGATCACTGCGGGCGGCGGCACACTGACGATGCGACCCGACTCCAACGTCGTGACGCTGCTGTCGCCGGGGGATCAGGTGATCCGACCCGCGAACATCGAGCGTCTCCTGCTCCGCTGGGAAGGCGACGCACGGCCCGCTAAAGTCAGCGTGGCCGCTCAGATCGATCCCGACGGCCCGTGGATCGATGTCGGCTCGGCCAGCGGTCAGGTCGCCCTGAAGTGGCCGGCGAAGTGGATGCGGGAGGACACCATCGTGCAGCGGATCAAGCTCGAGGTGACGTTTCCGCCGGAGGTGCGCAGCGCGACGCTGTCGCGCGTGTTGCTGTATCCACGCGTCACCACAGAAAAGCGGGGTCCAGCGACTGGCGGGTAAGGCCTCGCGTGCCTGCAAGGTACGCTGTAGCTGCTGCGCAACAGCAATGCGGGCGTCCGAACGGACGCTAGTCGCTAGCCCCTGGTCCCTAACCGCGCGACGCGCTTTTGCGGTTCATCGATCTTCCGTCTTGTACTCGACGTAGGTGCGATCGCGCAGCTGGCGCACGAAGTCCTGGAACTGCTCCTCGCTCTTGCGCTGACGCAGCGCGACGCGGGCCTGTTCCTTCTTCTTCTCGAGCGTGACGTCCTGCTTGCGCCGCTCGAGCACCTGGATGATGTGCCAGCCGAACGGGGTGCGCACCGGCTGCGAGACCTCGTTGATCGCGAGCTTGTCCATCGCTTTCTCGAAATCAGGGACCGTATCGCCGG
>DATKLH010000403.1:0-4388 GCA_035542515.1 Casimicrobiaceae bacterium | reverse complement strand
CACGGCGCCTCCGCCGTGAGGGATGACGAAGCGCAGCGTCGGAAACTCCCTGAACAGATCGGAAGTGAGGCACTGCATGAACGCGGTGGTGTCGGCATTGAGATAGTGAGCGCCGGTGGTGTGAAAGCACGGATTGCAGCTCGTGCTCACGTGGATCATCGCCGGGATGTCGTACTCCACCATCTTCTCGTAGATGGGATACCAGTGCCGGTCGGACAACGGGGGCGAATCCCATCGGCCGCCCGAGGGGTCGGGGTTGAGGTTGATCGCGACGTTGCCGTACGCCTCGACGCAGCGGACGAGCTCGGGTATGCAGGTAGCGGGATCGACGCCCGGACTCTGCGGCAACATGGCCGCGGGGATGAAATGGTCGGGAAACAGGCGACTCACCCGATAGCAGAGCTCGTTGCAGATCGCGGCCCACGCGCTGGATACCTCGAAGTCGCCGATGTGGTGCGCCATGAAGCTCGCGCGCGGGCTGAACACGGTGAGGTCGATGCCGCGTTCGCGCATCAATCGCAGCTGGTTGCTTTCGATGGATTCGCGCAGGTCGTCGTCGTCGATGCGCAACTCGGAGGCGCGCGGCATTGCGGCGGGATGGCCGATCGCGGCGATCTGCCGATTGCGCCAGGTCTCGAGCGCCTTGGGCGCGGTGGTGTAGTGGCCGTGAATGTCGATGATCATCGAACGCCTCGCGAAACCGACCGACTCGCCGTCGCATCGTGGGTCACACGGTAGCATGCGCGCGGCGTACGCGTGAATGCAAACGCGTGAGTCGAGGCGTGCGGTTCAACGTGCAGCGAAGCGAGATCGATCGGCACGCGTCGGCAAGTGTCGATCGATGGCCGCTCGTCGAATGCGCGTGCCGCAGCGGCCGTAGGTTGCTTGGTGCTCCTTCAACGCCCCGGCGCAGGCTGGTCCCAACCGAGCTTGCCCGCGTCCTTCCCGGCCACCGAATAGAGGGCGCCTGGAGCATTGCGCGTAGCCTGGAAGGCCTCGAGTGTTTCGCCGCGCATCGCGGCATAGATGTGCAGGTTGGAAACGCCGCTCACCGCGCCGAGCTTCTCGAGCATGAAGAAGATGACGCCGTAGTGGATCATGGCGCGCCAGTCGCGCCGTCGGATCAGGTCGCGTTCCTCTTCGGTGAGGCCGGCGGCTTCGAAGCTCGCTTCCGGGTCGCGCAGGAACGCTTCGCGATGGCTCGGTTGCACCATGCGATGCAGGTAGTCGTTGATGCGGAACGCCCTGACGCTGCGCTCGAGGGTGAACGGATAGGTCCCCGCGAGATCTTCGGTGCCGCTCAGCTCGCTGGCCACATGACGTCGATGGCGTTCGACCACCGCCGCGTCGGGCTCATCGGTGCCCTCGTAGATCGCCGTCGCGATGCCGGCCATCGAGGGCAGGTAATAGCTGCGGAACTTGCATTGCACGCTCGCCGAAAGCGCGCCGCGCATGGTGAGCCACATCACCACTTCGGCGCCTTCGAACCCCCCGAGCTTCGCGTATTCGGCGATGGTCATGCTCGCAAGATGCTCTGGATCGCGCTCGAACAGGTCGAGGAAGCGCGCGTCCCATTCCGGATTGTTGAAACCCGCACGCTCGCCGTGCACCTGATGCGACAGGCCGCCCGTTGCGACGACCGCGACGCGCAGGTCCTCGGGATAGCTTTCGATCGCGCGGCGGAGCGCCTGCCCGAGCTTGTAGAAACGGCGGGCCGACGGGATCGGGAACTGCAGCACGCCCATCTGCAGCGGCACCAGCTTCACCGGCCATTTCGGCTCGTGCGGGCACAGCATCGACAGCGGCGAGAAACAGCCGTGGTCGAGCGCGCGGTGCTGGAAGAACGACAAGTCGAACTCGTCGGCCATCAGCGATTGCCCGATGTGCGAGGCGAGCGCGGGATGGCCCTCGATCGGCGGCAGGTCGCGCGCGCCGGCGCCTTCGTCCGCGACCTGCCACTCGGGCCCTACACCGAGCGCGAACGCGGAGTAGTGGTCGAAGAAGAACGAGGTGACGTGATCGTTGTAGATCAGCACCAGCGCGTCGGGGCGATTGTGCTCGAGCCAGCTCGATAGCGGCGCGAAGTTCTCGAAGATCGGCGCCCACACCGGATCGTCGCGCTTGTTGCGATCGTAGGCGAAGCCTATGGTCGGCGTATGCGATGCGGCGAGGCCGCCGATGATGCGTGCCATGCCTTTTCCCCCCGACAGTCTGGTCGAGGGACGATTGTGTATCGTTCTGCCCCTGGCAGGGCGACTGCCGCTTGACATCGCCAGGCACGATCCGAAGCGTGTCCCCGCGCGGAAGGCCGCGACAGGGAGCCGTTTCACGATCGCATTGGATACTTTCCGCGGACGAGCCGGGCCGTGGCGCGGCGAGTGCCGCGTCGATCTGCGGCGGCGGAGCGCTCGTCCCCCAAGCGCTGCGCCCGCGTCGCGTCAATGCGTTGCGGACTGAACGCGTCCGGGTGGCAGATCACCAGCCTGAGTGGAACGCTTCCAGCCCCTTGCGCGAATGGCGAGCGCGACAAACATGATGCCGACGAGCAGCGCGTAGGCACTCATCAGCCAGACCATCGCCAGCGCACCCGCCGCGGGGAACACGAACACCGCGATGCCGAACACGATCGAGATCACGCCGACCAGCGCAAGCAGCCACTCGCCGTGAATGGCCTTGCGCAGGCGCACCGCGATGGCGATGTCGAGCACACCGGTGATGATCGCGTTCACCCCCATCAGCAGCACGAGCGCGAACACGGTGAACTCCGGATGCAGGACGGCGACGATCGCGGCACCGATGCTGACCACGCCGACCAGCAGGATGATCCACCAGCCGCGGTCCCGCGTGCGGTTCCTGACGCTGGCCGCCACCGCGCCGATGCCTCCTATGAGGGCGTACGCCGCGAACATCGCGACGATCCACAACAGCGCCAGACCCGGCCAGATCAGCGCGAAGACACCGAACAGCAGCGCGACCACGCCGCGCAGTGCGAGCATCCACCAGGCTTGACCAAGCAGTTCCTTCATGACGACTCCTCGCTCGACGGACCTGCGGGGGCACTGCAAAGCTACACCGCGGCGCTTCCTCGCGGAAGGCCACCGCCGATTGAGACAGCGTCGTCCTCCGATGCGTTCGCTGCGCTCGGCGCCGACCGGCTGGATCGCCGCTTTCTCGCGCGCTGCGGCGGCGTAGCGCGTCGGCAGTCGCGCATGGGTTGTTCATCGAGTGGCTGCGGATCGCCCTGTTACGTCTGTAACGACTGTTGCTCGTGTAACACTGTGGATGATGTTCGCCCGAGGATCGCTCCTTGCGCGGTGAGCGACACGAAGCCATCGGCCATCGGAGCTCGCAACGCCGAGCCTGGCGCCGGTGGCATTTCCTCCGGTTCACCGTTATCTTTGGCGCCCGATGCACCGCGATGCACCGCGATGCACCGCGATGCACTGCGATGCGGTGCGAGCGACAACGTGATCATATGACCCAGGGGACGATATGGCGGCGGTGTGTTCGCACCTGAACCAGATCAAGGTGGTGTCCACCACCAAGGACTATTGCGAGGAGTGCGTCAAGACGGGCGACTCGTGGGTCCATCTGCGCCTGTGCCTGATCTGCGGACACGTCGGATGTTGCGATTCATCGCCGAACAAGCACGCCACGCGCCATTTCCACGCGACGCAACATCCCCTCATTCGCTCCATAGAGCCGGGTGAGCGGTGGACCTGGTGCTATGTCGAGGAGCTGTCGCCGGGCGATCTTCCGCAGTGAATCGCCATACGCGAGCTTGTGACGGTAACTCGCTGCGCGTTCCGCTGTCATGACTGGGGGTTGCCCGGATCGAACATGGCGAACGCTTGTTCGCTGCGCGCGTCCCGGGCTTCCCTGAGCGCTCAGTCAGTGCAGGCGCCGCGCTTTGTCGTCACCTATCCCGCCAGAGATTGCGCGATGCGGCGAGCCACGCGCGACCCATCGAGCGCGATCATCCCCGACGATTGCTCCCGCGTGGTCGATCAGTCGGCGCTGACCGCGGCGTGCTTCGCGGCGAGATAGCCGAACGTCATCGCGGGACCGATCTGCGCGCCGGGACCAGGGTACTCGCCGCCCCACACCGGTTGCATGTCGTTGCCGCAAGCGTACAGGCCGTCGATGGGCGCGCCGCTCGCGTCGATGACTTGTCCCCACCGATCGGTTCGTACACCCCAGCTCGTTGCGAGCGGCGTCGGCCACACCGCAACCGAATAGAACGGCGGCGTGTCGATCGGACCCAGGCATGGGTTGGGCCGGTGAGCGGCATCGCCATTGGATCGATCGTAGGCGTTCGCACCCTTGCCGAAGTCCTCGTCGACACCCGAGCGCGCGAAGCGATTGTGTCGCTCGATCGTTTCGCGCAG
>DATKLH010000402.1:0-6720 GCA_035542515.1 Casimicrobiaceae bacterium | reverse complement strand
TCCAGCACGGCGCGTCAGGCGCTTGCTGCTGGAACGGCTGTCGGCGGGGCGGCGCTCTCGACCTGTGCGCGGCGCCAGCGTGCGAACGAGGCGAGCGCCCACAGGCTGAGGAGCGGTGCGAGATGCAGCACTGCACGGTTCACCGTGGTCTGTTCGACGACCCATTCACGAGCGTTGGTGTAACCGAACACGATCAGCAGGAAGAACAGACCGGCAAACACGATCGCCGTCAAAGGCTCGATGTCGGGCGCGAAGATGAACTTGTAGGCGATGATCGCGATGGCGAATGCGCCGTACCAGAGCAGGTGCCAATTGCCGAGGAGGAACAGGCTTTCCGCGACAGGTCCCCACGCGGGCGCGAAGTCGAGATGCATGTGATAGCCGAGAATCACTGCCTCGGAGCGCGTGAGGATCAACGCCACGAGCACGGCGATGCCGGCCAATCCCAGCAGCAGCGTGCGTCCGCGCGGTCGGAACCATACGACCAGCGCGCCTGGAAGCAGGGTGAGCGCCCAGGCGATGCCCGGGATCTTGATCGTCGGCAGCCCGACTACGAACGCGAGCACGATGACGCCGCGACCGATGGTTCGCTCATCGAGCCAGCGCAGCAGGGCAAGGGCCGCGCAGGTGTAGAACATCGCCATGGGAAGGTCGGCATAGCCTGCCAGGGCGACGTGGACGTTTGCAAGCGGCAGCGACGTCACGAGCCACGAACCGATCAGCGCGCCCAGCGGACCGAAGCCGAACCTGCGCAATGCGGCGTAGCAAACGAACACGAACGCGACGCCGCACGCCCACCACGGGACGTTCATCAGCGAGTCGTCCCAGCGGCCGAGCATGACGTTGGCCCAGACCTGCAGCAGTGGAAGCGTCGCAGGGTAGTTGGGCGACGCATCGAAATACACGAGCGACGGCGCTGCGAACCAAGCATCCTCGCGCACGAACGGGACGATATGACCAAGCTCGTACCACACGCGCGCCTTGGTTGCCCACTGGATCCACGCGTCCCATGGATAGAGCGGCTGCCAGGCAATTTCCACGAGCAGAAGGACTGCGCGAACCAAGAGCCATGCCAGCACCGCGTACCACGCGAGTCGTGCGGCGCGGGAAAGATCCGCACCGCGCAGCGTCGCCATCGCCGATCGCCACGACGACGCGGGGTCGATGCGCTGACGGCGCCCGGCAATGAATACGCCGGCAACCGCGATAACCAGCAGCGGCGCGGCGATCGATGCGCGCCCGAACGCTATGCCGACCAGCGACAGCAGACGCATCCACGCGGTGAGAAGCAGCACTCCCGCGAACCATCCTGCTCCGATCGTCCATGCTGCATCACCTGGTGCACGCGCTCGCGGCGGGTCGATCGCCAGCAGCACGGATGCGCCGGCGAGCCAGGGCAAGACCACGGCCAAAGTGAGCGTGACGATATCCATGACGATGAGCCGCGCTTACTCGACGATGAACAATGCGGAGCCGTGATCGACCATCAGCAGTTTCGCCTTGCGCGTCTGCGTGCCGTCCCAGCGCAGCACCTGGTTCTGAGCGTCGTACTGTACGCCGTGGCGCTGGTAGACGAGCACGGCATCGCCGGGCCGCAGCTGATCGGCAGTCGGCAAGCGGTTCGCATACGGCGAATAGATGACGTTGTACGGATAGAGGTGATACGCCGCGCGTCCCCGGAAGTAGGGTTCGTCGGCCATCACCAGAATGCGCGCAGGCGGTGGGGGAAGCTTGGCGCGCGCCTTTTCGATGAACGCGAAAAGCGGCGCGTCCTCGGAGGCGAGGTGCTTTTCATGCCAGTCCTTGCCGGCGTACTGCGACCCGGTCACTTCGACCTGGCGCACCAGGTTCCACATCCAGCGCGCGTCGAGCACGACCCAGGCGAGGAGAAATACCGTGACGATCGCCACCGGTGGTGCAACCGCAAGCGCGTTCCAGCCGCGGCGGTACGCAACCCATGTGACACCCGCTGCCAGCGCCGCCGCGAACGCAAGCAACAGCGGCAGCGGCAGCGATTGCACGTCCGCGCCGCCAGTCACCGTGTTGATGGACGTGCCGGTCCACGTTTCGAGCGCGAGCCATTCGTGTGCTCGGTCGCGCAACAGGTTGATCGCGCCGAGCGGGCTCGCCGTTGCACCGCGCAGTCGCACCGGTTGCGGGAGCGCGCCGCGCAGCGACAAGGCGATGCCGGTGATGTTGCCGATCCAACCGGGCTGTCCCTTCATCACGATGGGAACGAGCCTTCCCGATTCGATGCGCAGCGGCAGGGCGTTCACGCGACCCGGCGTGTAGTCGGATCGCCATAGCAGGTCCGCCTTGGTCGCATCGGTGAGATCGATCGCGATCCAGGCGATGCCCGGGTAGTCGCTCGACCGAAAACTGGTGTTGACCGAAACGAGCGTATTGCCGGATGCATCCGGCGCCTTGAGGATCAGCTCGCCATCCTCCACTTCACCGGTGCCGCGTGCGACGGTCATGTCGCTCGGTCCGAACACGAGCTCGCGCGCGGAAGGGAACCACGACTCGGGCACGGCGAGCGCGAGATACACCATCAGGCACACCAGGACCGTTGCAGCGAACAGCCACACCGTGCGCGTCCAAGCGCGCGCCGATGCAGCGGGCGCCGGAACCTGCGGGATTGGCGAGGCCGCGGGTGCGACCGCTGGCGGCGGAGCAGGATCGTTTGCCATCATGTCGAGCGCGGTCCGACGAGGCGTTGGCGCCGTGGATCCCGCGCGCGGCGGCCCCGATGCACTCCTCAAACGTTCAATGCGCGTTGCGGCTGGCCACGATGTGCCAGGCGGTGAGCACGAGAATGCGAAAGTCGAACCACAAGGACCAGTTCTCGATGTAGTACAGGTCGAATTCTATCCGACGCGCGAGATCGCTATCGCCACGCAGATCGTTGACCTGGGCCCAGCCGGTGATGCCGGCCTTCACCAGGTGCTTTTGCATGTAGCCGGGAATCTCGTGACGGAAGCGCTGGACGAATTCCGGTCGCTCGGGCCGCGGGCCCACCAGCGACATGTCGTTGCGCAGAACGTTGATCAGCTGCGGCAGTTCGTCGAGGCTCACGCGTCGCAGCAGACGGCCCACGGCGGTGGCGCGTTGCTCGCCGTGCCGCGACCACACCGGCCCGGTGTCCGATTCCGAGTCGATCGGCATGGTGCGGAACTTGTACATGGTGAAAGCGCGGCCGTTCCACGTGATGCGCTGCTGCCGATAAAGGATCGGACCGGGCGAAGTGAGCTTGATCGCAATCGCGATGATGATCCATAGCGGAGCGGTCACAAGGAGCAGCAAGAGTGCAAGCGTGAAGTCCTCGAGCAGCTTGAGCGTCGAGTTCACGCCCGCGTGCGGGCTGCTCGTGAGATTCACCACCGGCATGCCGGCGACTTCCGTGAAGCTGTGGTGCAGCAGGTGGAAGCCGTAGATGTCAGGCACGAAGCAGACCTGCACCGGCGTCTGGCGCAGGTCCTCGAGAAGCATCCGGATGGTCGCTTCCGCGCTGAGCGGGAGGGCGATCCACACCTGGTCCACCGGCGCGACCGACAAGTCCTGCGCGAGTCGGTCGAGCGGCCCGGAGACCGGGATGCCGTCGATGCTGGTTCCGATGAGCGTCGGCTCGGACTCGTAGAACGCCGTGATCACCATGCCGCTCCAGGAGGAGGCGCGCAAGCGCCGCGCGACTTCCCGTGCATGCTGTCCGGCACCGACCACAACGATGTGGCGAAGATTGAGGCCGCGACGGCGCAGATTGCGCAGCACGACGCGCAGCAGGGCGCGAAACAGGACGTGCGCCGTGAATCCTCCGACGAGCCACAGGATTGCCCAGCCGCGGGAAAACCGTGCGCCTTCCTTGGTCAGGAACAGGAACAAAGCGCCGAACAGCCCGAGGATGAGCCATCCGAGCGCGAGCGATCGCAACTCCGAAGTGAAGCTGGCGCCCCGTTGGGACTGGTAGAGACCCAACGCGGGGAACACCAGGAAGCCGACCACGGAAACGCTCACCATTGCAAGCGCGTAGCGCGCGTCGAGCTCGGGAAAGCGCAGGTAATAGATCCACGCGATGTAGCCGGTTGCGGCGATGATCAACGGGTCCACGACGCGCGACACGATGTCGAGCAGCGACGCATTACGGCGCAGCAGATCGCGTCTCATCGCACCAGCGCCTGTGTTCGCGTGCCACTCTTGCTCGATTCTTCACGCGTCGCATCCACGATGTCCATGATCTCGCGGTCGAAGCGAGCGGGCGAAAATCGCTTCGCGTTCTCGCGGCAGGTGTCGGGGTTGATGTCCACGCGATGGTCTTCGAATCGCTGCACGGCTGCGACGATCGCCGCGGCCGACTGCTCGTCGAACAGTACTCCTGTGGGTCGCGCCTCGCGCAGGTCGCGCACGATCTCCGCCGTTCCGCCCTCGCCGTAGCCGATCACGGGGACGCCTGCCCCTTGCGCTTCGACCGTCGCGATGCCGAAGTCCTCCTTGGCGATGTGCAGGAACGCACGCGCCGACGCGACATGTCGCGCCGCATCTTCGTCGTCGAGTCGCCCGAGCATCTTCACGTTGATCGGTGCGCGGACGCGCAGCGCTCGATACTCGGGGCCATCGCCGACGATGCGCAACTCGCGATCGGGCATCTTGCGAAACGCTTCGATCAGGAGGTCGATCCGTTTGTAAGGAACCAGGCGCGTCAATGTCACGTAGTGGTCGCCGCGAGCCAACCCGGCGGACGGAAGGCTGAATCGATCCCATTCCACCGGTGGGTACACGACCTTGGCTGCGCGGCCGTAGCATTCCTGAATCAGTTGCGCGACGTGCCGCGAATTGGCGATGTATTGGCTGACCGCCTGGGCGCGTTGCTGATCCCAGCGTCTGAAACGAGCGAATGCCCGGCTGGCGAAGCGCTGCGCGAAAGGCAGTCGCAGCGGACCGGAACGTTCGTAGATATCGGCCATGTCCCATGCAAAACGCGCCGGCGTATGGCAATAGCAGATATGCATCTGGCCGGCGTGGGTCCGGACGCCCTTGGCGATGGCGTGCGAATCCGAGAGCACGAGATCGTAGCCGCGCAGATCGATGCGCTCTATCGCTTGCGGATACAGCACAGCGATGGCGCGAAACCATCGACGGGCTGCGGGCCATTGCTGCACGCCGGTCGGAATGGTGCGCCGGAGACCGATGCGCGCGCGTTCGGTATCGCTCAGGAAGTCGACCAGCGTGAAGGTATCGGCGTCGGGAAACAAGCGCATGAAGCGCGCGAGCACGAGCTCGCCTCCGCCCGGCACGTCGAGCCAGTCATGAACGAGGGCGACGCGCATCCGGTGCCAGTCGGGCCTGCATGAACCCGTCGAGACGATGCATCACGTCATCGATCTCGATCATCTGCATGCATAGGTTGTTGTCGCACGCCGCGAACTCGCGGCCGTCGTAGCACGGCGCGCACGGCAGCTGCTGACCTGGCCACAGCACGTGAACGGGTCGATCGCGCGCTGCGAAAGCATCCGGGTGAGTGGGTCCGAACAGGGCGACGACGGGACAGCCGGTGAGCGTCGCCAGGTGGAGTGGCCCCGAATCGTGCGCCACGGTGGCAGCGCATCGGGCAAGCACGCCAAGCAGTTCGGGGATGGTTGTTCGTCCGACGAGGTCGAGGGCGGCGGTTTGCCCGAATGCGTCGCTGACCCACGCTTCGGTCGGATCGCCCACGACGACCACGCCGAAACCACGGTGAGCGAGGCGCTCGGCCAATCGAACGTAGCGATCCAGCGGCCAGCGCTTCAGCGGGGAGGTGCGCGCCGCGTTGCGAGCACCGCCTGGAGCAAGAGCCACGACGGGACGGCCGGCCGCGAATCGGATGAGCTCGCCACTGGCAGCGCTCTCGACGATGGTCGGTTGTGGCGGCGCGAAACGCTGTGCGTGCCAGTCATCGAGGCCGGTCACCATGCGCACGTACTCGTCGGCGTGCGAGCGACCGCACAACGGACCGGCCCGTCGCCCTGCGCCAAGCTTGCGAAGCTCGCGATAGCGGAGCGGCAACGTGAGAAGCCGGTAGCGACGATCTCGATGGGCGAGGAGCACGAGGTCGAAGGTTTTGCCTTTCAGCACTCGCCACGTGCGCACCACTTCTGCGACACGCTGCGCGCGGTTGCGCGAAAACAGGCGACTGTCGTCGATTTCGCGCACGGCATCGATGCCGGGGATCGCGTCGAGCAGCGGTCGGATCGACTTGCCGCAGAGCCATGTGAGGTGGGCGTCGGGATGCATTGCGCGCAACGCGGAGAGCATGGGCAGGGCCATCACCGCATCGCCCACAGCGGCTACTTTGACAATGAGAATCGTGCGCGCTGGCAAGGAGGGGGTCGCCACGGGCTTTCAGCGGCGCCGATGATTGTGCGTCACGAGAGTCGAAAGTTTACCAAACGGCAGAACCCCGGCCGCAGGGCGATTGGATCGATTGGAGGGGCACGCAGTGCACCCGCGGGCGGAGTGCCGGACATGTTGACGCGGTGCGCAAACCTCTCTACAATTGACCCTCTTTGCCGAACTCTTTCCGGCCTGCACGGACGGGGAGGAAGGTCAGTCGGCCTGTTCTTTAACAATTAGCAATCGATAGGTGTGGGTGCTGTGGTGGAGGCGCCCGCGCGATCGAGGACGCGTTTTAGCGGCTGGGCCTTTGGGTCCAAGTGCGCGGGGCGGCGGTCGCGGTTGCGGGGCTCCAAG
>DATKLH010000401.1:0-2726 GCA_035542515.1 Casimicrobiaceae bacterium | reverse complement strand
GATCGAGAGCCTGTTTTCAAACATCATCGTCTTCGACGTGGTGGTGAAGCCCGAGCGCACGCCGTTGCTGCGCCTCGCCGAGTCGTCAGGGTGTCCGATCGTGACGGGGCGCGAGATGATGCTCGGCCAGATGTCACGCATGCTGGAGTTCTTCGGGTTCAGCGCCTGACCACCCGCGCGCGTCTCCGCGCGGCGCTGTGTTTTGCACGCCACAAAGGCGCCGAACATCGAACGCCCGCCGCAGGGCGGTTGCCGGTTGGGACGGGCGAACGCGGTACACTGGCGCCGCTCCCGCGCCCTACAACAATCTCATACCCGCTCGATGATGCCGATCCGCAAGTCCGGCCGCAGCCGCGGCCTGTGCTTTGTATGCTCGTCATTGGCCGCTCACGCGGTCGTCCTGCGTGCGATCCCCCTGCTGGCGTCGCTGCTGGTCGCGCTGACGCTCGGCGCGCCACAAGCTGCAGCGCAGACCACCCTCGCGTTGACCTACGGTGAGCGCGAATCGATCACACGCACCGAGTTCGCCGTGTCCCTTCCGTCGCGCTGGTCGGGCATGTGGGGACCGGTGGCGTGGTCGGTGCTGTGGAACTTCGACGTCGCGCAATGGCGCTCGCAGGAAGACAACCTGCACCCGGACAATCGCCGCAGCATCTGGGACGTCGGCTTCACGCCGAGCGTGCGCTTTCGCGGCGACGTGACATCGGTGGGACGCCCGTTCGCCGATCTCGGCCTTGGCATCCACGTGCTCGAAGACAACACGCTCGGAACCAAGAGCCTCGGTACCTCGTGGGAGTTCGGCGAGTTCGGCGGCGTGGGCCTGCTGTTCGGACCGCGCGACGACTTCGGGCTCTCGTTCCGCGTGATGCACGAGTCCAATGCCGGCATCAAGGATCCCAACAACGGGCTGACGGTATACCTGGTGCGCCTGGAATACACGTTCCAGTGAACGCGCGGTTGTGCCTCGCGCAGCCGTCGCTTCACAACGTTTCGGTCTCCGCGGTGCGCGGACGCCACACCAGCAGACGTCCCTCGATCTGCGTGACGATGTAGTCGAGCAGCAGCGCGAACAGCGTCAGCACCAGGATGCCTGCCAGGACGGTGTTGATGTCGAACACGCCCTCGGCCTGCAGGATCAGGTAGCCGACGCCCTTCGCCGAGCCGAGATATTCGCCGACCACCGCGCCGACGAACGCCATGCCCACCGATGTGTGCAGGCTGGAGAACACCCACGACGTCGCCGATGGCAGGTAGATGTAGCGCAGCAACTGGCGCCGCGTGGCGCCGAGCATGCGCGCATTCGCGAGCACCACCGGGCTCACTTCCTTGACGCCCTGGTACACGTTGAAGAACACGATGAAAAAGACCAGCGTGACACCGAGCGCGACCTTGGAGATCACGCCCAGGCCGAACCACACCGCGAAGATCGGCGCGAGGATCACGCGCGGCATCGCGTTCAACGCGGTGATGTAGGGTTCCGCGAGCGCCGAGGCGGTCGGTGCCAGCGCAAGCCACAGGCCGATGACCAATCCGAGGACGCTGCCCACCGCAAACGCAAGCAGCGTTTCGAGCAGCGTGATGCCGAGGTGCGGGTAGATCTTGCCGCTGGTGAACCAGTCGATCACCACCTCGAGCACCTGCCTCGGCCGCCCGAAGAAGAATCCGGTGTTGGTGGCGAATTCCTGCGAGACCAGGCCCGGCGTGGTCATCGCATACCAGAACGCGAAGATCGCGACGAGCAGCACCACGTGATAGAGCGACAATCTCAGCCGGCTCACGCGGTTCTCCGCCTGGTCTGCGCATAGCCCTTGAGCACTTCATCCTTGAGGACGTGCCAGATGGCCTCGTGCAACTCGACGAACCGCGGCGCCAGTCGGATCTCCGCCACGTCGCGCGGGCGGGCGAGGTCGATCGCGAATTCGCCCAGCGGATGCGTTTCGGGTCCGGCCGACAGGACCACGACACGATCGGACAACGCGATCGCTTCCTCGAGGTCATGCGTGATGAACAGCACCGACTTGCGGTCCGCCGACCACAGGTCGAGCAGCTCGTTCTCCATCAGCTGGCGCGTCTGGATGTCGAGCGCGGAGAACGGCTCGTCCATCAGCAGGATCTCGGGGTCGAGGATCAACGTCTGCGCGAGCGCGACGCGCTTGCGCATGCCGCCCGAGAGCTGGTGCGGATAGCGATCCTCGAATCCGGAGAGTCCCACGCGCGCAAGCCAATCGCGCGCCTTCGCGGCGGCCTCCTCTGCCGCTACACCGCGAAACTGCAAGCCTGCGCTCACGTTGCGCAGCGCATTGCGCCAGGGCATGAGTGCCTCGGCCTGGAACATGTAGCCGGCGCGCCCGTTGATGCCGGTCAGCGGCTTGCCATCGACGAGCACCCGTCCCGCCGAAGGAGCGAGCAAGCCGGCCGCGACGTTGAGCAACGTCGATTTTCCGCAGCCGGTGGGACCAACCACCGACACGAACTCTCCGCGCGCGACATCGAGCGATGCGTCCTTGACCGCGGTATAGCGGCCACCGCCGCGCGCGGCGAACGTGCAGGTGATGCGCTCGAGCGCGAGCGCGATCCCGGCGCTTGCCGTGCGCGTCATCGCAAACCTATTTGTACTTCTGGGCAGCCTTCTGCTGGAAGCGCATGTCGAAGGTCTTGGCAAGATCGATCGCGGCCGCGTTCTGGAGGCCCGGGTCGAACGTCTTGAGGTCCTTGTAGACGCTCTG
>DATKLH010000400.1:0-2106 GCA_035542515.1 Casimicrobiaceae bacterium | reverse complement strand
ATCGCTCGTCGTGCCAATAGTTTAGGATAGTTACAAACTCGTTGCATGCGGTCGCAACTTCGGCCAGAGTTCGCGCCACGCGCGTGAAGGCTGTCATGCGCGGTCAACGCGGGCCACGCATCGATGAGCCAAGATAGCGCGACGGCGGCCGAGCAACCGGCAAGCGCGGCGGCGCTCAGGCTCGACGAGTTTCTGCCCTATCGGCTCAACGTGTGCTCCGCGCTGGTCACCCAGGCGCTGTCGCGCATCTACGCCTCGCGCTACAAGATCGGCGTGCCGGAGTGGCGCGTGCTGGTGACGCTGGGCGAGTTCGGCATGATGACCGCCAAGGCGATCGGCCAGCACAGCCATATGCACAAGACCAAGGTGTCGCGCGCGGTCGCGCTGCTCGAGCGCCGCAAACTGGTGTCGCGCCGCGTCAACCGCGACGATTTGCGTGAGGCGTTCCTGTCGCTGACGCCCGCGGGCCGCGACGTTTACAATGAGCTCGCGCCGGCGGCGCTCGAATTCGTGCGCCAGCTTTTGGATACGGTGGATCCTGCCGACCGCGCCGCGCTCAATCGCACGCTGACCAAGCTCATCGAGCGCTCCGCGCAACTGAGCGTCGGTATCGCCACCGCTCCGGCACTGCGCTAGATTGCCAACTTACTGTTCCAGCCGGGGCCCATCTTGAAACTTTACACGTACTTCCGTTCGTCCGCCGCTTATCGCGTGCGCATTGCGCTTAATCTCAAGGGTCTGCCCTATGAGATGATCCCGGTCCATCTGACCAAAGATGGCGGGCAGCAGCGCAAGCCCGATTTCGTCGCCCTCAATCCGCAGATGCGGGTGCCAGCGCTTGCGCTCGACAGCGGCGACGTCATCACGCAATCGCTCGCCATCATCGAATATCTCGACGAGAAGCATCCCAAGCCGTCGCTGCTGCCGGCCGACCCGCTGGCGCGCGCCAAGGTGCGGGCGATCGCACAGACGGTCGCCTGCGACATCCACCCGCTCAACAACCTCATCGTGCTGCAATATCTCAAGCGCAGCCTGAAGCACGAGCAGCCGGAGATCGACGCCTGGTACCACCACTGGGTGATCGAGGGCTTCAAGGCCATCGAGGCGATGATTTCGCCAGCGCCCTACACCTGCGGAAAGGATGTGACGCTGGCCGATCTCTGCCTGGTGCCGCAGGTCTTCAACGCGCGACGGCTCAAGGTGCCGCTCGACGCGTTCCCGAAAATCGTCGCGGCCGACGCGGCCTGTCTCAAGCTCGCGGCCTTCGACAAGGCGCGGCCGGAAAACCAGCCCGATGCAGAGTGACGCCAAGGCCGGCGCCTTAGATCGCCCAGCCGCCTCAGTTCAACTGGCCAAAAGCAATATTCCGCGTGTCGTCCTCTGGATGGTCGGCACCCTGCTATCGTTCTCGGCCATGGCAGTGTCGATCCGCGAACTTTCGCGTGGCGGCTTCAATATTTTCGAAATCCTGGCGGTCCGCAGCGCGGGCTCGCTGGTGATCTTGTCGACGTTGTTGGTTATCCGTCCGGGGCTGCGCGTGCACGCGCTGCCGCGGCGCATGGGGCTCAATACGCTGCGCAACACCGTGCACTATGCCTCGCAATATGCCTGGGCGCTCAGCCTCACCATGCTGCCGCTCGCCATGGTGTTCGCGCTGGAATTCACGATGCCGGCCTGGACCGCGCTGCTCGCGGTCTGGCTGCTGCACGAACGATTGACGCCGAGCCGTATCGGCGTGGTGGTGCTCGGTCTGATCGGCGTGCTTGTTATTCTGAGGCCCGGAATCGCGAGCGTGAACCCGGCAGCCTTCTTGGTGCTGGGCGCGGCCTTCGGCTACGCCATCACGATGATCACCACCAAGCAGCTGACCAGGACCGAAACGACCTTCGGCATCATCTTCTGGATGGCGGTCATGCAGTTTCCGCTCTCGCTCATCGGCAGCGACCCGCACGTGTTCCTGCATCTGCACCTTATGCACATGCTTCCGGTGCTCGGCGTCGCCATCGCCGGGACGACGGCGCACTACTGCCTCAGCAACGCCTTCCGCGCCGGCGACGCCACGCTGGTGGTGCCGCTCGACTTCATGCGGATACCGCTGATCGCCGT
>DATKLH010000399.1:0-6379 GCA_035542515.1 Casimicrobiaceae bacterium | reverse complement strand
GAAGGTGCTGTCATTGCGGGAACGGAAGGTCCGGTCGTGCTGCCGATCGAATGCCGTGACGGCACCCTCGGCGTGCGGCCGGAGCATATCCAGCTCGCACTCGAGCGCGGCGTGCGCGCGATCGTCGATGCCGTCGAGTATCTCGGCGGCGACTCGCTGGTGGCCTGCCATATCGCGCAGCAACCGATTGCCGTGCGCGTTGCCGGCAGTGTCGCACTCGCTCGCGGCGACGTGACGTGGCTCGCTTGGCCAGGTGGAGCGCAGCACTTCTTCAACGCACAAGGCGTGCGCGAACCGTCGTTGCAGCGCATGCCGCAAGCCACGAGCTTCGCGTAAAAAAGCTCACGCATCGATCTTCAAGGGAGGCGGAAACATGCGTATCGCGGGATGGTTGAAAACGATGTTCGCCATGCTGGTGGGCGCCTGCAGCACGGTTGCGCTGGCGCAGGCCCCGGTCGAGGTGTCCTTTTTCTATCCGGTCGCTGTGGGCGGACCGATCACCAAGATCATCGACGGCTACGCCGCCGATTTCGAAAAGGAAAATCCCGGCATCAAGCTGAAGCCGATCTACTCCGGCAGCTACCAGGACTCGCTTACGAAGGCGCTTACTGCGGTGAAGAGCGGCGAGCCGCCCGTGCTCTCGATCCTGTTGTCGACAGACATGTTCTCGCTCATCGACGAGGACGCGATCGTCCCGTTCGACGATCTCATCAAGACGCCGCAAGACAAGGCGTGGCTCAAGAGCTTCTACCCGGCGTTCATGGAAAACAGCCAGACCGGGGGGAAGACATGGGGCATCCCGTTCCAACGCTCCACGATCGTCCTGTACTACAACAAGGATGCGTTCAAGGAAGCGGGACTCGACCCGAACAAGCCGCCAGCGACGTGGAAGGAACAAACCGAGTTCGCGAAAAAGCTCACCAAGCGCGATGCGTCGGGCAAGGTCACGCAGTGGGGCATGCAGATCCCGTCGACCGGATTCCCGTACTGGCTGTTCCAGGCGCTCGTCATCGAGAACGGCGTCAACCTCGCGAACCAGGCGGGCACCGCGGTCTACTACGACAAGCCCGAGGTGATCGCGGCGTTGCAGTACTGGGTGGACCTGGTGAAGAAGGACAAGGTGCACCCGGAAGGCATCGTCGACTGGGGCACCACCCCGAAGGACTTCTTCGAGCGCAAGGTGGCGATGATATGGACGACCACCGGCAATCTCACCAACGTGAAGAACAACGCCAAGTTTGATTTCGGCGTGGCGATGCTTCCGGCCAACAAGCAACGCGGCAGTCCGACCGGCGGCGGCAACTTCTACATCTTCAAGAAGTCGACGCCTGCGCAGCGCGAGGCGGCGTTTAAATTCATCAAGTGGCTGACCACGCCGCAGCGCGCCGCGCAGTGGGGCATCGACACCGGCTATGTTGCTGTACGAGCCGACGCGTGGGAAACAGCTGCCATGAAGCAATACGTGGCCGGGTTTCCGCCGGCCGCGGTGGCGCGCGACCAGTTGCCGTATGCGAAGGCGGAGCTTGCCACGCACGACAACCAGCGCGTCACCAAGGCGCTCAACGACGGGCTGCAGGCGGCGCTGACCGGCACGACGACGCCCGGGCAGGCGATGAAGGACGCGCAGCGCGAAGCCGATCGGATCCTGCGCGCTTACAAACAGTAACAGCCGCATAGCGGTCGGCATGGAACGCGGCGCGCAAGCCAGCGTCATAACCATGAAGGCGCCCCGGGATTCAATGAAGCTGGACCGGGGCGCGTGGCTTCGGGTGCGTCCAGACTGCGCCCGTGTTCCAAACCGTTGCACGACCCGACGCGATGCAAACGCGAACCATTCCACTGCCTCAGTACGATCGGACGACGATCTTGCTGCACTGGACCACGGCTGTTCTGGTGGTCCTGTTATGGCTCAGTGCTCAGGTCATCGACTTTTTTCCGCGCGGACCCGCGCAGGTCAACATGCGCAGCGTGCACATGAGCCTTGGCGTGCTGCTCGCAGCAGCGCTCGTCTATCGCGTGATGTGGCGCAACCTGGCTGGTGCGCGCCTGCCACCGGCGGGTCATCCATCGCTCGCGAGGATCGCGACGATGGTCCACTGGATCCTCTACGCATTGCTCATCGCGGAGGTGTTGCTCGGCTTCCTCAACGCCTGGGTCCGCGGAGAGAGCTTTTTCAATTGGTTCTCGATCACGTCGTTCGCGCCAGGCGATCGCGCGCTGCGCCGCCAGATCAACGGCATTCACGAGATCGTCGCGAACACGATCCTGGTGGTGGGGGGAATCCACGCCGCCGCGGGCCTGGCGCATCACTACTTGTGGAAGGACGACGTATTGCGGCGGATGTGGCCGGCACGGATCACTCGCTGCGCCGCACCCGCTCGCGGCGACTGACGTCGCGATTGCCCCTCACCCCGGCCCTCTCCCCGCTGCGCGGGGAGAGGGAGTTGTTGGGCCACCTCATAGGTCCGGGCGATGTTGCGGCGACATCTGCCATGTCATATGGAGACTCGTCGCAGCGCGGGGAAACGCGCCGTTGCGATTGCTTCCAGCGTTCGTCCAATGTCGCTGCGCGGTCGACTCGCTCACGTTCCCTCTCCCCGTCGCGCGGGGAAACGCGCCGTTACGGTTGCTTCAGCCGTCCGTCCGACAGCGATGCGCGATCGACTCAGTCACGCTCCCTCTCCCCGCTGAGCGGGGAGAGGGTTGGGGTGAGGGGCAAACGACGCAGTAAAGCACGTGCATTGCGACGCCACAGCACCGATGCCGAGCACGCGCTGTGGTTTCGACTACGCGACCGGAGATTGAGCGGCCTCAAGTTCCGCCGGCAACATCCGATCGGTCGCTACTATGCCGACTTCGCGTGTCCCGAATGCCGACTCGTCGTCGAGCTCGACGGAGGCCAGCACGCGTATCAAGAAAAATACGACAGGCGGCGGAGCGAATATCTCCAGCGTCGCGGCTGGCGCGTCGTACGCTTTTGGGACGACGAAGTCCTGACCGAGGTCGAGACGGTTCTCGAAGTCATTCTGCGACGCGCTCAAGCGCCCTCCATTACAACGCTCTGGACGCGAGACGGGCATCGGACGCATTCAGCGCCCGCCATAGGCCCCCGCGACTTCTCGCCGGGACCACGCCGGCCATGACGCGCACGCGCGAGTGGATCTACGCGTGGCTGATGTTGCTGCCCGCCGCCGCACTGCTCGCGCTCTTCACGCACTATCCGACCGTAGCGAACCTGGTCCACAGTTTCTACTCGACGCCGCATGGTGCGCGCGCGGCGGTGTTCATCGGAGCGGACAATTACCGCACGCTGATCGAAGATCCGATCTTCTGGCAGGCGCTGAGCAACAACCTCTGGTACGCGGCAGGAACCATCCCGCTGTCGATCGCGCTTGCGATGCTGATGGCGCTGTGGGTCAACGAGCGCATCCCGGGTCGCGCCTTCCTGCGGCTTGCGTACTTCACGCCGACGGTGCTGCCCATGATCGCCGTCGCGAACATCTGGCTGTTCTTCTACACCCCTGAATACGGGCTGCTCGAGCAGATCACCGGAGCGCTCGGGCTTCCCAGCCACAACTGGCTAGGCAGCAAGGAGACCGCCCTTCCTGCGCTGATGGTCGTCACGATCTGGAAGGAGGCCGGGTTCTTCATGATCTTCTACCTCGCCGCGCTGCAGTCGATGTCGCCGCATCTCGCGGAAGCCGCTGCGATCGAGGGAGCGTCGCGCTGGTACTACTTCCGTCGGGTCACCTTCCCGTTGTTGATGCCCACCACGCTGTTCGTGCTTGTGAACGCGGTCATCAACGCGTTCCGCCTCGTGGACCACATCGTGGTGATGACGCGCGGCGGCCCCGACAACGCGACCGAATTGCTGCTCTACTATATCTACGAGATCGGATTCCGCTTCTGGGATTCGGCCTACGCCGCGGCGCTGACCATGGTGCTTCTGGTGCTGCTCGGGCTCACCGCGCTCGCTCAGTTCATGTTTCTCGAACGGCGCACCCATTACCGCTGATGAACACGGCGATGTCATCGACGACCACGGCCGCAGTTCGCCTCGATACGACCACAGGGCTGGGCCGAGCGCTCGAGACGTTCGCCGCGTGGCTGCTCGGCCTCCTGTGGGTGCTGCCGCTGCTCTACGCCGTGTGGACGGCGTTCCATCCACCGGAGTTCTCGACGCACCTCGTGCTCGATGCGCCGTGGACGCTCGAGAATTTCGCGAAGGCCTGGCGCGCCGCGCCGTTCGCGCGCTATTTCGCCAACACCGTGATGCTGGTCACGATGGTGCTCATCGCGCAGCTCGTGCTGGTGACGCTCGCGGCGTATGCGTTCGCGCGCTTCGAGTTTCCCGGGCGCAACATCGCGTTCGCGCTGGTACTGGTGCAGTTGATGATCATGCCCGACGTGCTGATCGTGGAAAACTATCGCACCATGACCGCCATCGGCCTGAAGGACACGATCCTCGCCATCGGCCTGCCGTACATGGCGAGCGCGTTCGGCATCTTCCTGTTGCGCCAGACGTTCAAGACCATTCCGCGCGAGCTCGACGAAGCGGCTCGCGTGGAAGGCTGCACGCCGCTGCAAACGCTGTGGAAGGTGTACGTGCCGCTCGCTCGTCCGACCTATCTCGCCTATGCGCTGGTATCGGTGAGCTACCACTGGAATAACTTCCTGTGGCCGCTCATCATCACCAACTCGGTGGAAACCCGGCCGGTGACCGTCGGGCTGCAGGTCTTCTCGGCGACCGACCAGGGCATCGACTGGTCGATCATCACCGCGGCGACGCTGCTTTCCACCGGTCCGCTGCTGGTCGCGTTCCTGTTGTTCCAGAAGCAGTTCGTCCAATCGTTCATGCGCGCAGGTATCCGATGATCGTCATCACATGGAACGTGCAATGGTGCCGCGGCGTCGACGGCACGGTCGACCCGGCACGCATCGTGAGCGAGGCGAGGCGCCTTGCCGACTTCGATGTGCTGTGCCTGCAGGAGATCGCCGACAACTTTCCCGATCCCGAGCTGGGCGGCAGCGCAGGTGAGGACCAGTTCGCGGCCCTCGCGGCACTGATGCCGAACTACACGGCCATCGATGGCGTCGCGGTCGACCAGCCGGGACGCAATGGCAAGCGGCGTCGCTTCGGCAACATGATCCTGTCGCGACTTCCGGTGAAGCAGGTCTATCGGCACCTGCTGCCCTACCCGCTGGATCCCGGCGTACCCGCCATGCCGCGCATCGCGCTCGAAGCGGTCGTGCAGTCGCGCTCGGGGGATGTGCGCGTGATCACCACCCATCTGGAGTATTACTCCTTCAACCAGCGCATGGCGCAGGTCGAGGCGCTGCGGGCGATCTACGCGGAGGGACACGCGTACGCGCGCGATGGTCGCGTCACCATGAGCGACGGAAGCCCGTTCCAGACCTTCGTTCGCCCGCGCGCGACCATCATCACCGGCGATTGCAATTTCGAGCCCGATTCGCGCGAGTACGCGCGCATGCTCGAGGCGTTCGACGATGCGACGCCTCCGCTGCTCGACAGCTGGCGCGTGGTCCACGAGGGCATCGCGCATCCGGCGACATTCTGCATCTACCAGAAGACCGATCCCAGCGGGGCCGAGCTGCACTGCGATTTCCTGTTCGCCAACGACGATCTGCGCGAGCGCCTGCACGACATCTGGGTCGACCAGCGCACGCAGGCGTCGGACCATCAGCCGGTGGTTCTCACCATCGCCTAGCGTAGTGAGTCAGAAATTCGTTGGGCCAATCGCGCCGGTTCGCTCCGCGGCATTGCGGTGGCGCCCGGAAGCGAATGTGGCGCGTTTGCGTCAGCGGTGAAGCATGGGTGCGGAACGTTCAACGAACTCCCGACTCACCACCCTAGCGCCCCGTCGTGACGCGGAGGGTGTGCGCGCTCGAGGCGGTACAATGACGCACCAGCCGGCGTCGTCCGGCCGGGCACCCCTGCCTGCAGGCGCTCGCGCGCAAACCATCGCCAGGCTCTTCGCCCACAGCCGCTCGACCTTGAATCCCCACGCAGCCCCGGCCCTGACCTTCACCGGCGAGCGCTTTACGCCCGAGGTGCGTGGCGCCATCTGGTACGAGCATTGGCATCGCTATTGCGCCGCGTCGCGCATCGCCGCGGGCAAGCGCGTGGTCGATGCCGCTTGCGGTGAAGGCTACGGCAGCCTGTTGCTCGCCGGCAGCGCGCAAAGCGTCGTCGGCGTGGACATCGGTGCGCAGGCCGTCGAGCATGCTCGCCAGCGCTACCGGGCCCCCAACCTGCGCTTCGAATGCGCATCGGTCACTGCGCTACCGCTACCCGATGCAAGCGTGGACGTCGTCGTATCGTTCGAGACCATCGAGCATCTCGCCGAGCAGGAGGAAA